>WRNF01000001.1 GCA_009776715.1 Treponema sp.
CTTGTGGATTGCACATCCTGTTTTTTGTTTTTTTCTTATTTCTCATTATTCATTCCTCGTTTCATTATCAACCGTTGCTTTTAGCCTTTTGCCTCTTATTCCGTGATTAACTAATGCAACCGGCACAGGCAGGCAGCATATGAATAAAAACAGATATCCCTCTGATTGCCGCTGCGAATAAAAATTCCACCATGAGGTTGCCGCCTTCCATTATAAATTGAACGCCTAAAAAAATAAAACAAAGGAACAAAAAGCATACAAAAAAGAAACATACTGTATTGTATACCTTGAGAGCAGAAAAAACAAGGGGCCACAATGCATCAACACAGGTAATTAAAATTATTCACGAATCATATAATACACACAATTAATCATACAGGATTTGTTTTTACGGTATTCATTTTCTTTCTTACCGTAAATATGCAAAGCAAATTTTACCCAGCCCCTATTTTTTTGCTTTAAACATATCATCAAGTTCTTTGGTTTCTTCTGCAAATGTTTCTTTTCTGTATTCTTTATGGCGTTTTTCTTTTAATTTTTCCAANACCTTTAATTCGCGGGATGCCTCAAGGTACAATTGGCGNTTTTCTTCAACCACTGCTTCAGCGGCTTCCCTTTCTTCCGCTAAGCGATCCGCTTCCAGTTCCAGACGGACAATATAGCTTTCCCATGCAATCATTGAAGAGGCTGCATTTTTATAGCCGTCTGAATTCCCTGAATTTTCCACATCATTAAGATCCGAGAAACGCTTCTGAGCAGCCTGCATTCGCGAAAGAAAATTGTTTTTAATATTATTTTCAATTACATTTAAGGCGCTAATTGCCCTGCCAAGTTCATTTTTAGCTTCCTGTTCAAGATGGGACCTAAGTTCAAGAATTTTTTCCAGGTTAAATTTAAACCGTTTCATTGTTCTGTACGGGTATATTCAGGCCGGCAAAAAGGGAAGCAACACTGCTGCCGTATTGGCTTCCATCCGCATAGAGGCCGCTTTCGCTTGTTTCTGCCTTTTTTGCTTTGTCTTCATTTGCCATATCCGCAGCAAGTGGAATGTCATATTTATCATTAATTTCTTCAGGCGGTATGGCAACTCCGGAAATGCCCTCCATGGCTTTAAAAGTTTTATTTGGCGGAGACGGTTCGGCAACTCCCTGAATTAAAAAATCTTCAATAATCCGGTGTTTTTCTATTGCATCATCGGCGGGAAAGAACAATATGCCCGTCCAGTATGCCGCGGACAGTGTCGGAAACAGGTTCATCCAAATCATCGCCGTCAACCAGAATAGTGTAAAAACCGGTTATGCTTCCGGCAAGCCCAATTTCACGCTGCGCTCTTGCAAAACGTGTTACCGAATCAAAAAGCAGCATTACATCCTTTCCCTGATCGCGGAAATATTCCGCAACTGCCGTAGCCACATAAGCGCCCCGCAGTCGGGCAAGGGGCGGTGAATTTGAAGGCGTAACCACCAGTACGCTGCGGGCAAGCCCTTCCGGGCCAAGGTCGTTGTCAATAAATTCTTTTACTTCACGGCCGCGTTCCCCAATGAGAGCAACTACATTCACATCAGCATTGGTGTTACGTGCAATCATCCCAAGCACAGTCGATTTCCCAACGCCTGAACCGGCAAATATGCCTAGCCGTTGCCCCTTGCCCACAGTGAGCAAACTGTCAATTGCCCGCACCCCGGTAATAATCCTTTCCGTTATGCGACGGCGCGTCATGGGGTTTGGCGCATTGGCCAAAGCCGGATACATTACCGTTGATTCAATTTCGCCTTTGCCGTCAAGCGGGTTCCCCAGGGCATCCAGCACTCTTCCAAGAAGTTTATCCGAAACAGGAACTTCAAGGCGGCTGCCTTGCGCAATTACCCTGCAGCCATGTTCAAGCCCGTCAGTTTCTTCAAACGCCATAAGCTGCACAAATTCATCATGAAGGCCTACCACTTCTGCAAGCACCGTTCCCCTGCCCTTTACTTCAATTTTGCAGATTTCTCCGATAATTGCCTGCGGCCCCCTGCTTTCTACAAGAATGCCCTGGACCTTATTTACTTTCCCGGTGTATTTGATGGTTTCAATTCGGTTTGCCGTTTCAAAATATTTTTCAAAAACTGTAGTTTCTCCCAAAATCCCCTCCCCTCTTGAAATTTCAGGATTTTTTTCCGTCTGGAACTGAAGCGCGGGACACGGATTTAGTCCTCGACCTGATAGGCGATATTTCCAGTATTTTTGCTTCCAATTCGGCCAGTTGACTGGATATCCGGGCATCTATTTCGCCGAAATCCGTTTCAATGATGCAGCCGCCTGAATCCACGGAACTGTCTTCCACCACCTGAATTGACTTTACCCCTTCCAGTAATTTGATAAAATCTTTTGTATGATCTGTGGTTAGCTTAACATCTGCAATGTTTACGCGGATAATAATGCTGCCGCGGTCCTTTACCTTGCGGAGCGCCTGCACCACATTGGAAACAATTACCTCGCGCTGGGTTTCGGAAATTATTTTAACCACTTTACGGGAAATAAGCAGCACCAGATCGATTATTTGCTGTTCTGTTTCCGCAAGGATGTCTCCGCGTTTATTCTGGGCACGCTCAAGCACCGTTTGGGTTCTATCGATAAGCCTGTCAACTTCGGTTTTGCCTTCAGCATAACCTTCCGCGCGGCCTTCTTCCCTGGCTTGTTCAAGCGCTTCGTTCCTTTCGTTATCAAGGGTTTTTCTGCTTTGCTCTTCCAGTTCAGCCGCTTTCAAATGAACTTCGGCAATAATTTTTTCCGCTTCTTCCCGTGCCGCATCAAGAATTTTTTGCGCATCTTCTTCGGCTTGTTGTTTTTCTTTAAGAGAAACCAAATTTGCCGCCTGCATTATTCCGTCTGCCTCGGCTTTTGCTGAATTGATCATCTTTTCGCGTTCGCTATCCCACTGCAGTTTAAACGCTTCTGCTTCCATTCTTAGTTCATCAACAGTCGGGCCTAAATATTCGTCAAAATCCTGTTCAATTTCAACTTCTTCTTCGGAAGGAAGCGGTGCATTAAAACATTCAATAGGATTAGTTATTGAATACGTTTCCTGAACAGCAATAAGTTCATTCGGTCTAAATACTGCCTTAGCCATAGATTAACTCCATTACACAACCATTTCATCTTCGCCGGAACGTGCGACAACAATTTCTCCAACATCTTCCAGGTGCCTGATAATCGAAACAATTTTCTGCTGCGCTTCTTCAACATCCTTTAAGCGTATCGGCCCCATGTACTCCATGTCTTCTTTAAGCATAGTAGCTGCACGTTTAGACATATTCTTGAAAATTTTATCTTGAACTTCAGTATCAACGCTGCGAAGGGCTTTGGCAAGTTCCTGAGAATCAACTTCGCGCATAACTTTCTGAATATCCCTGTCGGAGAGCAGCACAATGTCTTCAAACACGAACATCCGTTTTTTGATTTCTTCGGCAAGTTCCGGATCTTCATCTTCTAAATCTTCAATAATTTGTTTTTCAGATGCCCTGTCCACTAGGTTAAGAATGTCAACAATGCTTTCCACGCCGCCGGCTGTGGTATAATCTTCATTGGACAGTGTAGAAAGTTTCTTTTCCAAAACCCGTTCCACTTCCCTTAACACCTCCGGGCTTGTCCTGTCCATTGTGGCAATGCGCCGGGCGACATCGCTTTGCACTTCATGGGGAAGGTTTTGCAGAATAATTGACGCTTTATTCGGCTCAAGGTATGCCAAAATTAAAGCGATGGTCTGCGGATGTTCCTGCTGAATAAAGTTTAAAAGATGAGTCGGGTCGGTACGGCGGATAAAATCGAAAGGCCGTACTTGCAGGCTCGATGTTAAGCGGTTAATAATGTCAATTGCTTTTTGGCTGCCCAGAGATTTTTCCAAAAGTTCCCGTGCATAATCTATGCCGCCTGTAGAGATAAACTGATTTGCCATCATCAGTTCCTGGAATTCAGCGAGGATGGTGTCTTTCTGCTCCGAGTCTATGGTTTCCAGGCGGGCAATTTCGAAGGTGAGGGTTTCAATTTCATCTTCTCGTAAAAATTTAAATATCTCTGCAGATAATTCTGAACCAATGGTAACAAGAAATATAGCAGCCTTTTGCCGGCCTGTGTATTCTTTTACGCCTTTTTTCTTGGAAGATCCGGAACCGGCTCCGCTTGCCGCTGCACTTGATTTTGCCATTTTATTCCTCCAAAATCCATGTTCTTAAAAGTTGGGCGCAGTCATCAGGATGCTCTTTTGCCATATTCACTATTGATTCCATTAATTCCATGCGATTACGTTCTTCCAAAGAAATGGAAACATCCACTCCTTCCTGCTCTGCTTCCGCCATGGCGCTTTCCCGCATTGCCTGCTCACGCCGTAAGCGTTCTTCTTCGGCAAGCCTTCTGCGCCGCTCCATTTCGCGGGAAACCACCCTGAAAATAATAAATGCAATTAACAGCAATGTCACGCCTGACAATGCTACAATAATCCACAATTGCATTCGCTGCTGCCTTAAATATTCAGCATCATCCAGGGCAAACTCTTTTCTTCGGTCAAATGCAATATTATGCACAGACACATTATAATTTTTTGCTGCATCAAAACCAATGGCGTTTTGAATGAGCAATTCAGTAGATCTAAGAACATCTTCCGGTATTGGAATATAATCACGTTTTATTGTTATTTTGTCATCTTCAAAATCAGGATCTCCGTTTTCTAGATACTTCTTTTTCCATACACCGTCTATGTTAACCGAAACCGTTATGCGGTCAATTTTTGGGCTGGTCTCTTTGGTAATTTGCTTTCGGTTTATTTCGTTGTTTATTACCTCGGTCTCTTGTTTATAATTGCCGTAATGATTATCTATGTCTCTGTACGATGGAGGCATCTGCCCTTCTACGCCNGGCGGGCCTTCGGGAATATATCCTGTTCCCTGAAATTCACTGGANGAGGTGCTTCTTGAACGTTCCACCGTCATTTGTGTTTTTGAGTCATCATACGACAGGCCNGGCGTCTGCGGTTTTTCTACAATTGGATAAAATTCTTCCGCTTCCTCGAATACTCTGGACATATCCATTTCAATTTTTAAATTAAGATCACGGACACGATCCTCGGAAAAAGTTGATTGCAGCGTCTTCAAAACCGTAGCAGCATACCCTGTCTCCATTTGAAGAATTTGCCGCTGCTGCCTTTCAACAAGTTTTAAGCGGTCAAAGCCCTCTATATCTTCAAAATTATTAAGCTGAATGCCGTTTTGATCATTAATAGTAATGAATTCGTCTTTTAGCCCCTCTACCGCAAATTTTAAAATTTTCTGAATGCCTTCAATTTTTTTCCGGTTCTGGGTAACNTCGCTGCCGGGGCTGGGNGTAATAATAACGCTTGCAGTAACAGGATTTTGATCGGATATNAACAGTACGTCTTTTGGAAANACAATGGAAACATGGGCATTGTCTACGCCGTCAATGGCCTTTATGTGATCNATAACCAATTGGGTTTGAGCCCGCTGCCAATTTACATTTCTTTCCAGATCGGTAAGGGTCCAGCGCTCGGTGTCAAATATTTGCCAGGGGTTAGCGCCGGTGGGGATTAAATCCTCACGGATAAGAATTGCCCTCATCCGCCGCGCTGTTGCTTCATCGGTAACCTGCACCAGCCCAGAGGAATCGACATACGTTTTTACCCCTTCCTGATTCATGCGCAGAATAATATTCTCCAGCGTTATTTGATCGGTAACCGGGTAATCAAAAACCGGAACCAGGGTAGGGGAACTTGAAACGCTTAAAAGCGTAATCAACCCTATCAAGACAATTGCAACTATTCCAATAAGAATAATTCGTTGTATAAAAGTCCACTTGCCCCATAACTGTTTAATATGCGAAATTATTTTTTTAAAAAAATCTTTCATTATCCCCTCCCATCACCCGTGAGAAACAGGCATTAGTATTATCTGGTATTGATTAAATCTCTCCAGCCTTGCACAAGCCGGCTAAGCACATTTCTTGCAATGCCAAGAGACATATTTGCCTTTGCCTGGGCAATGGTTATATCGTGTACATCCACCGAGTCGGGATTAATAATAGCTTCCCTCTCCAGGTTACTGGCAAACTTCTGTGTTCCCGATACTTTATCCAGCGATTGCAGCAAAGCCTGTTCAAAAGTACCGCCTGTTGTTATCCCCTGCGCACCGAGTTGATTTTCCAGGGCAGGGTTTCTTTTTCCGCTGTCCGCATGGAAATGAGCGCTTAGTCCCATATGTTTTTGGTGCGTAAGCACCATGGGAATCATTGTGTCCATTTATTTCTCCTCTTACCTGCCGCCAATATCCAGCGCCCGCTGGAACATGGTTTTTGATCCGTCTATAATTGCAGCATTTGCTTCGTAAGACCTTTGCGCCGATATCATATCCACTATCTCGCTTAAAAGATCAACGTTGGACAGTTCAACGTATCCTTCTTTCGGCCCTGTTTTAATGGCATCCGGATGCGTGGGATCCCATCTTAACGGATTTTCTTTAGAAAAATCTTTTTGAATTTCCGCCACCCGCACTCCCCGCCCAATGCCGTTATCCAGTTTATTCGGAACAAAAGGCGAACGCCAATTGACGCCGTCAGCACGGGGCCGCAAAATTACACGGCTGCGGCGAAAAGGCCCGCCGTCTGTAGTTCGCGTGGTGTTAATATTCGCCATGTTGTCGGAAATTACATCCAGCCGCACCCTGTCGGCGCTTAAGCCGGTTGCCGCTATGTTAATTGTACTGAATATGCCCATTTTTTATCTCCTAAGACCTAAGTACCTGATTCACCTGGCTGAATTCAAACATTGCAGCCTGTGTCAGCAAAGAATATGACATTTGATTTTCAAGCGCAGCCATGAATTCATGTTCAGGATCTACATTATTTCCATTATTGTTATACGATGAAGCATAATCAAGCACTCGCCTTATCTGCACGTCCCTATAATCAAGTTCCTTGTAATTGGGAAAATGTTTGGGATTGGTTGTGGTTAATTCCAATACCGGCCTCTGTTTTTCCGAATTTAAAGCCCGTTTCAGTTCGCTTTCAAAAGTTACTGTTGAACGTTTAAAATTCGGGGTGTTCGCATTTGCCATGTTGTCGGCAATAACTGACCGCCGTACCATACTGGCGCCCATTGCCCGTTGCAAGAGATCGATGGTTTGTGCAAAACCGCTCATATTATTCTACTCCTCTCTATAACTATCGGCATATTTCAGCCCAATTTTTAGCAAAAATTAAAAATTTCATTTCAGCCGCTTTACAGCATATAACGGCCAAGATCCTGGTTCTTTGCAATGCCGTTGAGTTTTTCATCCACATACTCCACAGTAATGGGCACCTTTGCCGGGGCAATATCCGGCGCTTCAAAAGACAGCTCTTCAAGCAAAGTTTCCATTATGGTATGCAGCCTGCGCGCTCCGATATTTTCAAGCTGCGAGTTTACCTCTGCTGCAATAGCCGCCAGACGCTCGATGGCTTCGTTCTTGAATTCAATTTCAACGTTTTCTGTAGCCAGCAGCTCTGAATATTGCATTGTAAGGGAATTTTTCGGTTCTGTCAATATCTGAAGGAACTCTTCTTTCCCTAAAGCATCCAATTCCACCCTCAGCGGAAAACGGCCCTGCAATTCAGGAATTAAGTCCGACGGCTTGCTTACGGTAAAGGCCCCTGCGGCAATGAACAGAATATGGTCGGTATTGACCGGGCCCCATTTGGTATTTACCGTAGCGCCTTCCACAATGGGCAGAATATCCCGCTGAACGCCTTCGCGCGAAACATCGGGACCGCCTCTATCGCCTTTCACCGCAATTTTATCAATTTCGTCTATGAAAATAATGCCTGTTTCCTCTACCCGCTGACGGGCTTCGTCGCTTACTTTATCGCGGTCTATTAATTTTTCCAGTTCTTCGGCTTTAAGAATTTCCCTGGCGCGGGCAACCGTTACCACTTTTCTTTTTTTGCCGCCGCCAAAAAAACCGGCAATCCCGGAAAGGCTGGATTCAATATCCTCCATGCTTACGCCCATCATTTCAAAAGGCGGAAACTGCGGGTTCTGGTTGACGTCTAGTTCAACCGTTCTCTCTTCCAGTTTTTTATCCCTAAGCAATATTCTTAATTTTTCCCTGGTTTCCTTAAAACGGTCTTCCGGTTCATCCTGAATATCAGCAGGATGTTCCTGTTCATTTGCCTCAAATTCAATGTTTCCCGGCTTTTTCTGCCCGGCTTCATCTTTCCGCATAATGGGAATGCCCACCTGTATTGCAGTGCCGATAAGGCTGCTTCCGTTATTGTTTTCCGGATTAATGGTAAATGAACCCATAGGCTGCACTATCGGCATGGGATGGGGATTTTTATTTTTTGGCTTTTTCCCTTTTACCTGAAGCAGCAAATCCAATAACGCTTCTTCGGCGCGTTTTTCCGCTTCAGCGACAAAAGCTTCCTGCATTTCCTGTTTTACCATTTGGTAACCGGCGGACATTAAATCCCTCACCATGGATTCCACATCGCGGCCCACATAGCCAACCTCGGTGTATTTCGTCGCTTCCACCTTGATGAAAGGAGAACCAACCAGCTTCGCCAATCTGCGGGCAATTTCTGTTTTTCCAACGCCGGTAGGGCCAATCATAAGGATGTTTTTCGGCGCTACATCATCCCGCAGTTCCGGGCTTAATTTAAGGCGGCGGACACGGTTGCGCAAAGCCACGGCAACAGCGCGTTTTGCTTTATTTTGCCCGACAATGTATTTGTCAAGTTCATTTACAATTTCACGCGGGGTAAGACGGTCTAAATCCAATTCTTTAATGATTTTATCTCCAGTCAATTTAATTCCTCCAAGGTAATTTGAGTGTTTGTATAGATGCAGATATTGCCTGCAATCGAAAGGCTTTTTTCGGCAATTTCAGAGGCAGAAAAATTACTGCCGTCAAGATAGGCCAAGGCAGCGGCATAAGCATAATTGCCGCCGGAACCAATGGCAATAACGTCATTTGCAGGGTCAATGACATCGCCGGATCCCGAAACCAATAGGGTCTTGGAAATATCGGCAACAAGGAGCATGGCTTCCAGCCGCCTAAGGTTGCGGTCCATTCGCCATTCTTTTGCCAGTTCTACCGCAGCCCTTGCCAAATCGCCGGAATATTCCTTTAATTTTGCTTCGAAGCGTTCGTACAGAGT
The DNA here is from genome assembly GCA_009776715.1 of Treponema sp. The sequence continues at coordinate 9,178 of WRNF01000001.1, forward strand.
AACAACATCGGCTGTTGCGCCGGCAAAACCGCAGAGCACTTTTCCGTCCATCATTCGGCGGACCTTTCTGGCGTTATTCTTCATAACAGTTTCACCGAATGAAACCTGCCCGTCTCCTGCCATTGCAACCTTGCCGTCTCTGCGGACAGCAACAATTGTTGTAGATCTAAATTTCTCTTTTTCCATTTTATGCCTCCTGTGGCCGAATTTTTGAATGGGGATGCGCTTTTTCATGCGCCATTTTTAACCCTTCAATATTTACATGCGCATAACGCTGGGTAGTAGAAAGGCTTGAATGTCCCAGCAATTCCTGCACAACGCGGATATCGCATCCGGCATTAATCAAATGCGTTGCAAAACTGTGGCGGAAACTATGCGGATGAATATTTTTCCCCAGATTGGACAATAGCGCATACTTTGAAATAATCCAGCGTATGCCCGAAACCGATAATTTCCGCCCTTTTCTGCTGATAAAAATTTGCTCCTCGGAATTAATCCCCTTAAGGCCTGCATCCCTGATTGCTGCCTCTCGTTCTGCCAGGTATTCGTGCAAAGCTAACAGGGATTCTTTCGAGAAAAAAACTTCCCGTTCTTTATTCCCTTTTCCAAGTATCATTGCACTGCATTTATCCTTTTTTAATGTTTTAAGGCGCAACGATGCCAATTCGGAAATACGCATGCCGCTTGAGTACATCATAAGAATTAACGCTTTGTCTCTTGACGGCCAAAGGATTTTTTTTTCTTCCGGAAGTTCTGCAAATTTTTTCATTTCATTTACCCATAATACAGAAGGAAGCTTTTTTGGCGTTTTTACATTGCGCAAGGGCCCTGTCCGCCCCGATTCACAAGGGTTATTTTTGCATCTGTTAAACTTCAGCATCCATCGGTATAATCCCCTGATTGACGACAGGCAGCGGTTAATGCTGGAGGCATACCGTTCCTTATTGCTAAGACTGGCAATAAAGTTCTTCAGATGATAGGCATCGGCATTAACCGGATCAATTTTTTGTTCATTGCAATATTCAGTAAAGTCAGAAAAATCGTTTCTGTATGCTTCAAGCGTCAACACAGAAAGATTTCGCACCTCTTTTAAATATTCAAGATATTCATTCATTACGGCAAACAGCTTAATTTCTTTCTTACTTTTGTTCACTCTTTATTCCTCGCTGTTATGCAGATAATCGCATTGGGGATTAATGCATGCCTTATGGTTTCCGTTTCTTTTATCTTGTTTTTCTACCATAAATTGCCCGCACTTTGGGCAGTTCTGGCCGATAGGCTTAAAATAACTGATAAAATCACAGTCGGGATAATTGGTGCAGCCGAAAAATTCTTTTCCTCTGCCTTTTGTTTTTCTTGCCACCACATCGCCAGAACATTTTGGGCATTTTGCCAGGGGAACGGATCGTGTGTTTTTACATTCGGGAAAACCTGAGCAGGCAAGAAAAAATCCAAAGCGGCCCAATTTCTTTACAAAATTTTTACCGCACTTTTCGCATATATAATCAGTGGGTTCATCCAGCGATCCCTTAAACGATTCCAGCGTTTTACTGACTTCGTCTACTTTTGTTTTGAAAGGCCCCCAGAATTCCCGCAGCATATCCGGCCACTTCAAGCTGCTTTCTTCCACTTTATCCAGTTTAGTTTCCATAGCGGCAGTAAAATCAACATCAACATAATTGGGGAAATATTCAACAAGCACTTCATTTATTTTTTTGCCCAGGATAGTGGGGACAAGCTGTTTATTTGAACGGACAATATAATAACGATCCAGTAAAACAGAAATAATAGGCGCATAAGTGGAGGGCCTGCCAATGTCTTTTTCCCTCAAAATATCTATTATTGACGCTTCGGTATAACGGGGCGGCCCAAGAGTAAAATGTTGTTCGCTTTTGAATTTTTCCATATTAACCTTATCCCCAGTTTTTAAGGACGGATAAGCTTTGCCTTTATCTTCTTTAGAAACAAGCATTTTTAATGCTTTATAAAACCCTTTTTCTATAATTTTTGTCCCTGCAATCCTGAATACCGCTTCATCTCCGTTAGCGCTAACAGCATTAATTTCAGCGCTTACTGTAAGTGTTTTTGCATTGGTCATCTGGCTGGAAACAAAACGTTCCCAAATTATCGCATAAAGCTTTGCCTGATCACGGTTCAAGTACTGTGCAACTGATTCCGGGCTATAACTGACATAAGTTGGGCGGATTGCTTCATGGGCATCCTGCGCTTTATTTTTTGAAGAATAAAAGGCCGGTTTTTCCGGCAGTTCACTGGGGTAATGTTCCTTTATCCAATGGCGTACTTCGCCAAGGGCAGTATCGGAAACGCGCACTGAATCGGTTCGCATATAGGTAATAAGCCCCACCCGTGTTGAGCCGATATTAATTCCTTCGTAGAGCTGCTGCGCAATTTGCATGGTTTTTTTTGCGGTAAACCCAAGCTTGTTTGCAGCGGTTTTCTGCAATTCGGATGTAATAAAAGGCGGTTTGGGCTTTATTGTTTTTTCGGTTTCTTTAATGGCGCTAACCGTAAATTCAGATTTGCAAATAGCGTCAATTATGGCCTGCACAGCAGCTTCATTGGGCAGTTCCGGTTTTACGCCTTTCCATCTGACAAGGGCTGCGGTATACACCGTCCGTGCAATCTTAAAATCCGCTTCCAAAGTCCAGTACTCTTCCGGAATAAACGATTCAACTTCTTTTTCCCGCTCGCAAATAAGACGCAGGGCCACCGACTGCACCCGGCCTGCGGAAAGGCCGTTTTTAACTTTTTTCCACAAGAGCGGCGACAGGCTGTAGCCGACAAGGCGGTCAAGAACCCTGCGGGCTTTTTGCGATTCAACTAAAGCCTCGTCAATAGGGCGCGGATGCTCCACCGCTTCTTTAATTGCGACCGGGGTTACCTCGTTAAAGCTGATTCTTTGAACAGGAAGATCAACTTTTGAAAGGATTGCATTTTTTAAGTGCCAGGCAATAGCTTCTCCTTCACGGTCAGGGTCGCTTGCCAGCAGCACTTTTTGCGATTTTTTTGCCTGGCTTACCAGTTCTTTTAAAATTTTTGCCCTGCCCCGGACAGTGATGTATTCAGGTTCAAAATTATTTTCTGTATCAACGCCGGTGCGCGATTTTGGCAGATCAATTAAATGCCCCATGGATGCTTTTACTGCAAATGCGGAACCAAGATATTTTTCAAAGGAAGATGCCTTTGTCGGTGATTCCACTATTACCAAAATTTGTTTGTCTGCATCAGACTTGCTTTTTCCCCCAGCGCGTCTTTTTTGGGCAGGTTTCTTTTCTTTTTCAACTGTCATTTACTATCCTTACACATTTTAAATTCCACTCTTTTAATATATCAGACGCTTCATGTATTACTCCTGCGCCGTCTTCCGCCAGCAGTGCGGTGCCTCTCCGGTCAAACCAGGAAGGATTTTTCTCGTTAATTGAAAAACTTCCTGTAGAAGAAACCCAAAGTTCCTTGTTTTGATCCAGCGCAAAAGCCGCGGTAATTAACGCGCCGGATTTTTTTGGGGCTTCGACAATCAGCACTCCGCGTGCCATGCCGGAAATTATCCTGTTACGTGCGGGAAAAGTCCAGCGCTGCGGAATGGTACCCGGCGGATACTCGGAAAGCAAGGCTCCGCCGTTTTCAATTAAACGCCTTGCCAGGTTTCGGTTGATCGATGGATAAATTTCATCTATTCCCGATCCCAGCACCGCAACTCCGGGAACGCCGCTTTCCAGGTTCCCCCTGTGAGCCATGGCATCTATGCCCAGCGCCAGGCCTGACACAACGGATATGCCGCTGCGTCCCAGGCCCCTTGCAATGTCAAAAGCCTGCCTTGCCGCCTGCGGGCTGGGTTTTCTGGTTCCCACAATGGCAACTAAGGGCAAATCGGGGTTAGGCAGGCATCCCTTGTAAAACAGCATAACAGGCGGATCGTATATCTCTCTTAAAAGCGGCGGGTATTCAGCATCGTGCCAGCTTACCCATTGTATGCCGCGCTTCATGGCCGCTTGCGCATCTATTTCTGCACCTCGCACAGCATCTTCTATATTAATATCAATTTTTTTTCCTAATATCAAGGCCAAACCGGACATGGATATATGCGTTAAATCCGTCTCTTCCTGTAAATTTTTGCAGAGAGTAATTTTATCTGCAAGAGTTACTCCCTTTAGCCGTGAAATTATAAAATCCAATAATCCGCGTTTCGGCAATTTATCTATTCCCTATTGTTTCTTTGTTTTTGGCAGCTTCTTCCCTGACTTTTGGATCGCCGCTTAGTGAAATAATTCTATCATACAGTTCTATTGCCCGTTCATTCAATTCTAATGCGCGCCCCCTGCCGGTCCCTTCGCTGTTTGCTTCCATGTAGCAGGCCCGCGCCAATACAAACATTGCCGTAACATTGTTTGTGTTTATTTGCAGAAACCGTTCTAAATGAGGGATTGCTTCTGCCGGACGATCCAGATCAAAAGTATATAATGCCCCAATGCCAAAGAGCGGCCTTCCGTACACAGCATCCAGTTCTATTGAGCGCAGATACGAGTTTTCCGCAAGTTTATAATACCTGTCTTTTTCTGTAAGCGCTTCAGGAGTAACGTCAACGACAGACCGCGCTGCAACAATGGCGGATTCTCCTATCAGCCAAAATAAAGTGGGATCGTCTGTAATGTAATTCTTTGCATTATCATAAGCTTCCAAAGCGCTTTTATGCTGTCCTCTGTCTGCCTGGCGTATGCCAAGGATCTTCCAATACGATCCTGTCTGAATGCCGTCTTTAATATTCAGTTCTATTTGAGCTTCATACAGAGCTATAGCTTTTTCTAAATCTTCGATTGTTTCAGGGGGGCCGCCTTTTGAACTTAATTCACTGATATGTTTTGCCAGTTCTCTTGTGTCCTTATTCGCTTCGCGGTTATACACCCAGATTACCAAAAAAAGCATTACAACAATAATAATGACGCCAATTATTGAATCTCTTATTTTTTTATTCAACTTTTCCTCCAATTTTGGGCAGAAACTTCTGATGATTCTCCCTTAAATGATATTTGTCAATATGAGTATAAATTTGTGTAGTCGCTAAATTTTCATGGCCAAGCAATGCTTGTACCGTTCTAAGGTCCGCTCCTCCCTGTAAAAGTTCTGTCGCAAAACTATGCCTTAGAGTATGCACCTTGGAACCGGTTCCCGCTGCCGCGGCATAGCGGCAATAATTTTTCCATACCCCTTTTCGGGAAATCCGTTTGCCGAATCTGTTTACAAAAAGCGGAGCCCCTCGGCCCCCTCCTTCTGCCAGAACAGACCTGGATTTTTCAATATATTGTTTTAGCCATAAGGCTGCCTGATCTCCAAAAACAGCAATGCGTTCCTTTCCGCCCTTTCCTTTAACTTTAATTAATTTTTCAATAAAGTTAATATCATTTATATTTAAGTGTACCGCTTCGGAAATCCGCAGCCCTGACGAATAGATTAATTCAAAAAACGCCCTGTCCCTTAATCCCAGTGGTTTTTCATGATCCATGCTTCCCAATAAACGTTCCACTGTTTCGTTGTCCATTATTTCCGGAAAATGCAATTTTCCGCGAGGAGATTCAACCAGTGCCGTTGGATTATCGCCGCGGATTCCTTCAATGATCAGAAAACGGAAAAAAGAACGCAGGGCAGAAAGAGCTTTTGCTTTTGAACGGGAATTAATGCAGTATTTTTCGCCGCGATCTTTCAGATAACCGATTATATGTTCCACTGTAACCAATTTATAAGATAAAGCATTTTCTTTTAAGTACTTTAAAAAAAATTTTATTTCCAAAATATAGGTATTGATAGTCAGAGGCAATCGATGCTCAACAGCGGCTAAATGAGCGCTGTATTTTTTCAACAATAACTTTTCCGTTGAACTCTCCGGCAAATTTTCTATTTGGGATATCATGTATCAGGCGTTCCTTTCGTTAGCTGTAAATCTGTCGCTGTAGTTATTATCCGCAAAACTGCCCTTACGGGAAATTGCAGGAACTTCCTGTATAAACTTAAAATCATTCGGTTTATAGAAATTTCCGTATTTTTCATTAACAATTTTTTCTTCCTGCCCTTTCATGGCTTCAAATTGTTTGTGGTTAATAAAATCAACAACTGTTTCTGTCTTTTTCATTGGATCTTCTGTTATTATTGCGCCTTTTTCAACATTCTGTAAACCTGTTGCTATTACTGTTACCTTAATATTCTCTCCCAAAGAGGAATCGTGGGTTATGGCAAATTTTAACTTTGCTTTTGCTCCGGCCTTTGCTCTGATTGTTGACAGTATTTCGCGAACCTCGGCTGCGGGAACATCCTCGGAACCGGCAATATTTACCAGCAGGCGGGATGCGCCGGTTATGCTTACATCTTCCAGAAGCGGGTTGTTTATGGCATTGTCTGCGGCAGTTTTTGCACGGTTATCGCCGGAACCCAGGCCAATTCCCAGATGGGCATCGCCTTGCCCTTTCATGGTTGACACAACATCGGCAAAATCCGCGTTAATGTATCCAACCTGAGTAATTATTTCTGATATTGCCTTTACCGCCTGCAATAAAATATCATCTGCCAGCCGCAGCATCTGTATAAAAGTTAATTTTCTGTCAATCATTTTATAAAGATTTTCATTGGGAATTATGATAAGCGTATCAACATTTTCTCTAAGTTTTTTTATGCCTTCCAGGGCAATTTGCATTTTTTCTTCCCCTTCAACCTCAAAAGGCAATGTAACTATGGCAACGGTAAGCGCATTTGAATCTTTTGCAATGCCGGCCAATACNGGAATTGCCCCGGTCCCTGTGCCGCCGCCCATTCCTGTGGTAAGAAAAACCATATCAATATCTTTAACGGTTTTTCTGAGCAGTTCAGCATCTTCTCTGGCAGCAGCTTCGCCTTTGACAGGATCGCCGCCGGCGCCCCTAATGCCGGTAGTTTTATTGCCAATATGTATCCTGTTTTCGGCTTTACTCTTTTCATCTAAATGCTGTTTGTCCGTGTTAATGGCATAAAAATCCACTCCCTGAAGCCTATTGTCAATCATGTGGTTTACCGCATTTAATCCTGCGGTGCCAAGCCCTAAAACAACCACTTTGGCCGGAGGCTGACTGCTATCAGCCTTAATTTCATCTAACTGTTTAAATTCCTCGATCCTAAAAATGTCCATTCTTTATCCTCCCGGTTATTATAATTTGTTCCGCTGATAAAACAGCGCATACAAACCCAATAAACGGCATTAAAACCGCCTATCGGTATATTATGCATACCATTAATAATATGCCTATTTTAATTTATTTTAAAGCCCTTTTAAAAAATATCTTTTAGCCTTCCTATAAACCATGATAAAGCAGTGCCTTTTTTNCTNNGTTCCTGTCCAACAGGATATTCTGTCTTTTGTTCGGGCGTTTCAATGTTCTCTTGTTTAACGCCTTCAAGCACAAGCCCTATTGCAGTTGCATAACATGGATCGCGGTATTCATCTATTAAGCCGCCAAGTTTTTCAAAACGAATTGGCGTTCCCAGCCTTACCGCAGTTTTAAATACTGAGGAGGCCAATTCTATTGTCCCGGCCAGCATAGCTCCGCCTCCGGTTATTACAATGCCCCCGCTGAGGGGCCGCGGAAGGCTGATACAATCCAATTTTTGTTTCACCAGTTCAAANATTTCTTCCATGCGGGTTTTAACTATGTTATATAAATGCACACATGGAATCCTTAACGGCGATTGGCCTGGCATTCTTTGAACTATAATATCATTGTCATCTTCAAGCAAGGGTTTCCAGCAGCTTGCTTCTTCCTGTTTTATTTTTTCGGCAACTTCAATTGATATGCCGTTTACAGTAGAAATATCCCTGGTCACCTCAACACCTCCGAGCGGAATGGAAAAGGTTGAATACGGGGCACCTTCACAATACACCATCACATCTGTCGTGCCGCCGCCAATATCAATTAACGCAACGCCTAAATCCTTTTCGTCAGGGGTTAACACCGATTGCCCTGCGGCAAGTACCTGAAGCAAAAGAAGGGAACTGTTGGCTTTAAAGCCTGCCCTGTTCACGCATCTGCGAAGATTTTCAGCACTGGTTGCAGAGCAGGTTATTATGTGAATTTCTGTTTCAAGACGTACGCCAATCATGCCAAGCGGATTTTTTATNTCTCTGTGATCATCGACAATATATGATTGAGGAATGGTTTGAACAATTTGACGGTCAAGGGGAATTACCACAGCGCGGGCCGCATCGACAACACGTATAATATCATCCTTGCAGATTTCCCTGCTGCCGTGTTTCCGTCCGGCTATAGCAACAACGCCCCTGGAATTAATGCCTTCGATATGGCTTCCCCCAATCCCTATCCAGCAAGCATGGACTTGCCATCCGCACATTTTCTCTGCGTCTTCAATTGCATCGGTAATGGCCTTGATAGTTGCTTCAATATTGTTTACAACGCCTTTCCGCATTCCGGTTGAGGGCCTGACGCCCACTCCGATTATTTCCAGAATATCATTTTCATTGCGNCTGGTAATGATCACGCATACTTTTGTCGTTCCAATATCGAGCCCGACAACTATTTCTCCATTTGCCATAGTATCCCTCCTTACCTGGCATCAACAACGCCAATTCCTGATCTTAAATCAATAATATCAGAAACGTTTGAAATTTTCTCATATATTTCCGCATTAATCAGGGCGTAATATATTTTATTGCTATTAATATCGCTATTCATAAGAATTCTTGTTTTATAGTGCAATGGATATAAAACAATATCAAAAATGCCTTTGCTTCTATTAACTACCTTTATTTCTGAGATTTCCTTCCAAATAGATGTGCTTGCATCGTTAATCATCCCCATTCGGGTAAATAAAGGAAGATATGCAGACGCAAATTTTGCTCCTAACCGGACAGGGTAACGCTCATCATAGATACCGGAAACAACNGGCAGCCATGTTTCCATTCTGTTTTCAGCTTCATTTCCAATGTGAAAGATAACTCCTTCCCTGTCAAAATAAGCCGGTAAAATTTTGTTATTTATTTTGGCAAAAACAAATCCTATTGCCTGCCTTGGTTTAATATAGATTGAAATTTTATTAGGAAATATTTTATCTACCCTGGCAGACGCAACAAGATGATGCGTTGCAAGCCTGGTTTCGACCTGCTGGGCGTTAACTGTTATGTAGCTTGCCCCATTTGCTATTCCGGCCCATTGCAGCAAATCTGTTTTGCTTAAACCGTTAATCTTGGAAACATCAATACTGGCAGGCATAATGCATGGAGTAATACAAAAAAACCACAGCAAGCCGCCAAAAACAATAATTGGGAAAAAAATAATTATTCGTATAATAATTTTATCAATTTTCTTATTTGGAGCAGATTTATGCTGTCCGTCTTTTTCCCTAAGGTTGGCTGAATAAATAAAATTACCCATCATAAGGCAACTCCCTCATATCGCCGGTTTTTATGGCNTTTTTTGTCGCATAAACCAGCAAAGTTGAACTAAAAAGCGTTGTAAGCAATGAAGTGCCTCCAGACGAGACAAAAGGCAGCGTTATTCCNGTAATAGGGACAATCCTTGCCACAACAGCCATATTGATTAATGTCTGAAGCGCAATGGGCGTNACCATCCCAATTGCTAAAGCTTGAATAAACATTTCCTGGCTTCGCCATGCAACGATAAGGCCAATGCATGTAAAAACTCCTACCAGGGTAAGATACAACACTACTCCTAAAAATCCATTTTCTTCTGCATAAGATGCAAATATAAAATCATTGTGTATTTCCGGGAATTTTTTTATTCTTGCCTGCCCTTGTCCAATGCCCTTACCCAGAAAACCGCCGGATTCCAGTGCGTTCAAACTGTGAATAATCTGGTACCCTTCACTTTCTCTATCCAATTCCTCCAATGGAGTTAAAAAATCATCGATCCGTTTTTTCCAAATTTCATTATTCATCATTAATCCCGTTCCCATAGGAATAATTACTGCTAATACTGCTATGAACCATCCTACTTTTATTCCGGCAACAAAACAAATTATTAGACTAAAAAATGCAATTAACACTGCATCTGAAAAATTCTTTTGCAGTAAAACCAAAATGGAAAATATTCCTGTTAACATAATTATTGGTACAATGCATTTGGAAGGAGAATTAATATTCTCTTTGCTTTTATCTAATTTATAAGCTAAATATAAAGGAAGAACTACTTTTATAAATTCTGAAGGTTGAAAACTTATTGATCCCACCCTTATCCACCGCGAATTCCCTCCGCTGCTTGTCTTGATTACAAGCGGAATTATATTAAAAACAATTGTTATTAATACACAGAGCATAACAAATACCCTGGATTTTATCATCTGGTCACGGAAAAGGAAAACTTTTAATAATATTAAAGCAACTATAGAGCCTGCAAAAACCCCATAGGCAATTAAATTCCCGCGTAATTGATTCTCTGTGCCAAATGAATATGAAGCGGAATAAAGAGTTACTATTCCCAGAAGCGCCAGCAAAAGAACTGCGGCAATAAGAATATAATCAAACCGAATTGTTCCGTATTCATCCCGTAAAAATTGCATTTTTTCTCCTACTGAATTTTAATTGTCGAGAGAGCGAATAACGCAAATAAGCCCCCCAATATCCAAAAACGAACCGTTACCTTTGATTCCGCCCATCCTTTCATCTCGAAATGGTGATGCAGCGGCGCCATGGCCAGGACCCTTCTTTTCCGTATTTTAAAGTACAAGACCTGAATAATAACCGAAGCTATTTCCAATACAAAAATGCCCCCGACCATCATAACAAGCACTTCTTTCTTAATAATTAATGATATAACAGCAACAAGCCCCCCCAATGCAAGTGAGCCAGTGTCCCCGGAAAAAACCTGGGCGGGGTGAGCGTTATACCATAGAAAGGCAATTAACGCGCCTACGACTGCAAGGCAAAGTATTGTGAGTTCTCCGGATTCCCGAATAAACGGAATATTTAAATATACCGAATAATCTTTATGCCCGGAAATATAAGTAAGTATTGCAAGGGCAATAAAAACCAGAATCATTAATCCGGCCATAAGCCCGTCAAGCCCATCGCTGAAATTCACCCCATTAGCTTCTGCAACAATAAGCAACGCTCCAAAAGGAATCCATAATGCCCCTAAATTTACAACAGGATCTTTAAAAAAAGGCAGATAGAGATCCGTTGTGTGGTCATCGCCGGTAAAATAGAGATAAAAAATTATCCCAAATGCTGCCAAAAATTGCCCTGCAAGTTTTCCCCATACCGGTAATCCTTCAGAATTATGACGCTTAACTTTCAAAAAATCATCAATAAAGCCAATAATGCCAAATGCAACAAAAGCACATAACGCAAGCCACATCATTTTATTATTAAAATTACCCCAAAGCAGCATGGAAATGACGACAGAACCAATTATAAAAAGCCCTCCCATGGTGGGTGTCCCTGCCTTTTTAAGATGGCTTTGAGGGCCGTCGCTGCGTATGGATTGCCCAATTTTTAATTTTTTTAACGCTTCTATTATTTTCCCGCCAAAAATAAAACAGATTAACAAGGTGGTTATTGCAGCATATACTCCCCGGAAGGTAAGATACTGGAAAACACGAAACGGCGAGAAATATTCCGCTAATGGATACAAGAATTCTAAAAACATTATGCTGCTCCCTTATATAATTTTTCGGCAAAAATATTTGATAAATTTTCCAGATTGCAGTCCCTCGATCCTTTTATTAAAACTAAATCTCCGCTGCAAATATAACTGTTAAGCGCTTGCGTTAATGCTTGGATGCTGCATGTATGAAAAACCTGTGCAGCTTTCAAATACGCATGCGGCTGGGCGGCCGCAATAGCCTGCATAACAGCCGCAGTTTCCTGTCCAAAAAGAAACACCATGTCCGCCTTGGATTCCGTTAAAAACTGCCCAATATCCCAATGCGCCTGCTGTGCTTTTTCTCCCAACTCCAGCATTTCTCCAATAACATACACCTTTCGCCCCTTCCATTGCAGGTTCTCGCAAAACTGCAATGCCTGCTGAAGCGCTTCCGGATTTGAATTATAGTTATCCCATATTACAGTAACATCGCCGTTAATGATTTCGCTTCGTCCCGGCAGGGCCTTTACCGATTTTAGCCCCTGACGTATGCTATTGCTGCTAACGGGAATTTCTTTTGCTATGGCAATTGCTGCCAGTGCATTTAAAAGATTGTAGTTTCCTGGCAGAGGGAAGTTGACATGCTGACCGTCCCAAATAATGTCCCAGCCGCATAGCCCCATGTCTTTACATTCGCCTAATTCGGTAAAAGCCTGCTTGCCGTGAAAAAGCACTTTCCCCTCTACTCCCTGCAGAAGAAAATTCCTGAAGGGAGATTCCTGCGGAATTACCGCAATGCCTTTACCGGAAAAATTTGAAAAAACAATTTTTTTTTCGTAAGCTATCTCATCAATACTGCCGATATTACCGATGTGGGCAGTGCCGACATTAGTGATAAGCGCAATATCAGGTTTTAAAATTGATGCAAGAACTGCCATTTCCCCCCGATGATTTATACCCAGCTCAAATATTCCAACCTCATGGCAGGGACGAATATTAAAAATAGCCAGGGGCAGCCCTATCTCGGAATTGTAATTGCCGGGATTTATAACTACCGATTTTTCATTGACAATAATATTTGCAGCGATTTCTTTTGTCGTTGTTTTCCCTGATGAACCGGTAATGGCGATTTTTAAAAGGCCGGGAAATTTATTAAGATACATTTTTGCTGCATTTTGAAAGCTTTCCAGGGTATCATCGACCGCGATAATGCTTTTCCCCCATTTTTTTGCTGTTTGTATAAGGTTAAATGATTCAATTTTAGCCCGTTCAACTAAAGCGGCTGAAGCGCCCTTTTGGAATGCCATTTCTACAAAAGAGTGGCCATCGCATTTTGTTCCGTTAAGTGCAACAAACATCGCTCCTTCCGAAATGTTCCGGGAATCTATGCTTACCGATAAAAAACCGCTGCCCGTAGAATCGTTAAATGAATAAAAATCTGCCTTTAAGCAGTGGGATAATTCATTGTATCTTAATTTACAGGCATTATCAGAGACCATTATTGTTCCTTTCCATAATTATATAAATAATATCATCAGGATTTGCCGGGGTTAAGCCCAATTCCTCCGCTTCATCAATTATCTTTTCCATATGCAGTAAATTATTAATATCATTATTAATAATTCTGTTTTCGCTGATTATTTCTTCTTGTTTTTTTTCAAGATTAATTAGTTTGTTTTGATAATCCCTGCTTTGGTTAGACCGCCAAACAATTACCCACAGAAAGCCAATAAATGTAACGATCATCAAAAAAAATGCAACATAATATCTTTTCATATTTCCTCTCTTGTTTTTTCAACAACCCTTAGCCGGGCGCTCCTACAGGGAGGATTGCGTTTAACTTCATTTTCGCTGGGAGTTACCCCTTTCTTTGTTAAAATTTCCACTGTTGGATATCCTTTGCATTTGCATATTACCGCGTTTGCAGGGCAGGTACAGGCCGTGCTTTTATTCTTAAAAAAATTTTTCACAATAGCATCCTCTAAAGAATGGAAGGAGATTACGCCATAACGCCCTCCCGGTTTAAGGACATTCAATGCGCCTTCGAGCAATTTAGTAAGCCCGGAAAGCTCATTATTTACTTCTATGCGCAGCGCCATAAAGGTTCTAGTGGCGGGGTGCAGCCGTCCATGCCTGTACGAAGCAGGAACCGTCTGTTTAACCAGTTCTGCAAGGGCGGAAGCCATGATAAGGCGGCTTTTCTGCCTTGCCTGAACAATTGCCCGCGCAATGCGGCGGGAAAAACGCTCGCCTGCATTCTTATATAAAATATCGGCTATTTCCTTCTCTGACCTATGCAATAAAATTTCAGTTGCCGGAATGCCGCGGGAAGCATCCAGCCGCATATCCAGGGGTTCATCTGCCGAAAAAGAAAAGCCCCTGCCGCTCTTGCAATAATGAAAAGCGCTGATTCCTAAATCGGAAACAATGGCATCAGGGCGTTCCAGTGACGGGGGATATGAAGCCAGAAATTCCTGCGACCAGGCATGGAAAAACTGCACCCTGTTTCCGAATTGCGAAAGATTTTCTTTTGCCGCCGACAGAATTTGTTCATCCGCATCAACGCCTATAACTGATGTATTTTTAGTTTGAGTTAAAAAAATAAGGGCATGGCCGCCTTCGCCTAGCGTTGAATCAAGGATAACCCCTTGTTTTGATTTGGGTGCAAGATAATGGAACACTTCCTGCCCTAAAACCGGTATATGCATCGCTTCCATAAATATTACCCATTTCCTCTTAGTTTATTGCTTAATTCTTCCGAACGTTCTTTCATCTCATTTTCATTGCGTTGACAGCTTTTATATTTGTCATTATCCCAAATTTCAAGATAGTCATATTGGCCAACAACATAACAATCCTTAACAAGGCCCGCAAATTCACGCAAAGGCGAAGCTATTAAAATGCGCCCCTGCTTGTCGATTTCCAGTTCATGAGCGGGACCAATATAACGCCGCCTAATATCCCTGTCGCTGGCGGAATACCTGTTAGTCGATGCGACAATTTTTTTTACTTCCTCTTTCCAGTCCTCGGCGATAAAAAGCCAGAGGCATATATCTGCGCCCTTGGTTAAAACGACCTTATCCTTTTCCATGATTTCACGTAAACGGCGCGGAAGGCTGATCCTGCCTGCTTCATCAAGAGTAACGTCAAATTCTCCGCTCAATATCCGTTCCATTTTTTCCTATTATTCCCCAATTTTAACCAAATTCCTCTAACTTAATACCAATATTTACCATAATACCTATTGTGAGTCAAGCATTTTTAAAAATATTTATTTTTTTTTATTTTCAGGCAGTTTCTATGTTCCTTTTTTGCGCAAAAATTGCTTTAAGTAGACTTACTTGATGGGAAAATGAGTTAAATTCTATACAGATGTGTAGTAATTATCGTTTTTTGGTGTAACATTTGGGATCAGGGCGATCGGGGAACAGGGATCGGGGATCGGGGATCAGATATCTTACCTATAACTTCATTTTGCCTCTCGCTAAGGCATATATGCAATAACCACGGATTTTCACGGATTTTACGGATTTCCACGGATTTTTTATTTTATTTTTAAATTCTGTATAAACTCGA
>WRNF01000002.1 GCA_009776715.1 Treponema sp.
TGAAGCCGCGGTAAGCCCTCTTGGGCTTCCGCGCGCCGTCACGCTTGAAAACTACCGCAGGGCGTTCGGCGCAATGAATTATCTGCACTCGCTGGCCAATAATGTGATTATTCTTGTATTCTCGGTTCTGTTGCTCATAGTCTGCTCAAGTATGGCAGCCTATGTAATAGCCAGGAGGAAAAAGAAACTATTCATCATCATTTATTCCGTATTCCTTGCGGGGCTGATTGTTCCCTACCAGACGGCGATTATCCCGCTCTATAAAATTGTGGCGGCTTTTCGCCTTATGAACACACGCGCGGGCGTCATTCTGATTAACTCTTTCTGTATCAATTTGCCCTTGTCCATATTCCTTTTCAGGGGCTTTATGCACACCATCCCGCTGGAACTGGAAGAAGCGGCAGCAATCGACGGCTACGGAACATTGCGCGCCTTTTGGATTATTGTATTTCCGCTGCTGCGGCCCATTGTAGCCACTGTCGCAATCCTGAACTGCCTCGCGGTCTGGAACGACTTCATGACGCCGCTGTTATTTTTGCAGTCGCCGGAAAAAGGCGTGCTGCTGTTGCAGGTATATAAAAACATAGGGCCGTTTTCCATAAATTGGACCGCGTTTTTTCCAATGCTTGTGCTCGCGACGCTGCCCCTGGTCATACTGTACCTGGTTTTGCAGCGTCATGTGATAGAAAGCGTCGTAACGGGCGCGGTTAAAGGTTAGAAGGTTAAAGGAGCGCGTTTTATGAAAAGAGCGAATCTGCGCCTCATTAAAGTCAAGGGGGATCTGGCTGTTCGTTCGGGCCTTAATTTTTCAAGGCTGGAAGGCGACTGGTACAGGCCGGAGGAAATTTTCAAGGCGGATTCTCACGGCTGGCCGGGCGATTGGGAAGGGCGCGTTATCCTTGCCCTTACCATGCTGGAGCAGAGCACCCACCGTACAAGCGCTTACCTTGACGAGATCATGTCCATCCTTCCGGCGCATCTGAACAAGAAGGGGTACCTTGGCCCAATCCTGCCGGAAGGCGTTTTCGACGAGCAGCATTTCAGCGGGCAAAGCTGGATGCTGCGCGCCCTGGCTGCGTATTATAATTACAGGAAAGATCCGCAGGCGCTTGCGGTTCTTGAAGGGATGGTTAAAAACTTCCTGCTGCCGGCAAAGGGAAGCTACTCGCTCTACCCCATAGAACCCGGGACGCGATTCAAGGCGCGGACGCCGTGGGTGTTGTCGCATTTGCAGACCAAGACAAAGCATCACGCCGAAACAAGCGACGCCGGCTGCGTCTTTATGATGATAGACGGGGCGACGACCGCATATGAGATCACGCGCGATCCGGCTCTGCGGGAATTAATAGATGAAATGATCGGCCGTTACATGGAGGCGGATTTGGAAGCGCTGAACATCCAGACCCACGCCACATTAAGCGCCGCCCGGGGTATTCTGCGTTTATATAAAATTACCGGCGAAAAGAGATACCTTGACATGGCGCTTGAACGCTACAGGCTTTACCGTCAGGCCGCATGGACTGAATGTTACGGTAATTTTAACTGGTTCGGAGCGCCGCGCTGGACAGAATCCTGCGCGATAATTGATTCTTTTATCGTCGCGGTAAAGTTATGGCAGTATACCGGCGACCCCTCTTTCTTAAATGACAGCCATCTGATTTACTATAACGCCCTTTCCCACGGCAACAGGATAAACGGCTCCTTCGGAACCGACCGCTGCTGCGGCGCGCTGGAGACAGAGGACAATCTTTTCCTTGCCCCGGTTAATTATGAAACATACTGGTGCTGCACGATGCGCGGCGGCGAAGGTTTTTCCAGGGCCATTGGGTATTGCTGCTTTACCGAAAGCGACACGGTGATACTTCCGTTCTATCATTCCTTCGAGGCTGATCTTACCCTGGAAAACGGGCCTGTTTCTTTTGAAGTGGTTTCAAAATATCCCTTTCAGGATTCCATTGAAATCATCATTAAAAAGGCAGGGCTTAAATCTCCCTGCCGCTTCGATCTTTTTGCGCCCGAATGGGCCGGGGATGTACGGCTTTCGTTAAACAACAGGGAACAGCGCTGCGAAAGAACAAGAAACGGTTTTATTTCCCTGGAACAAATTTTTCAACCGGGAGACGTCATCACCCTGAATCTGGATATGCGGACACGGTGCGAACAAACGCGCTTTGATAACTGCGTGCGCGGTTATCACAAGTTTTTCTACGGCCCGATGCTGCTGGGCCGCGAAGCGGAGAAAGAAATCAACTCCACGGACGGCAACCGCTTCGAGAATTACGCGGAAAGCAGGTACAAATCCTCAGGCATTGTCAACATTCCGGAAGACGCAAAGCTGACCAGGGCGGAAGACGGCGTGTTCCGCGTTGACGGAACGGACATTCTGCTCTCGGCCCTTTGCAGCGTCAGGAACATGACAGGCGAAGACACCATGAGGCAGATTCTGTTTAAGGGGAATTAACAGCCCTGCGATAATCCGGTTCGATAATTTCCCCGGTTTTATTTTTATCATGGCAGTTTACCTTTAATTATGATAAAATAAACCCATCGGGGAGAAAAATGACTATCAACCTTTTCAAAGAAGCGTACAAAATAACCCGGCCAAACGGCAAGGAAATCTACAAAGGGTTCGGCTTCAAGCATCATTCCGATGTTACCCAATACTATGTCCATCCAAATAATCAAAGCCCGGAAGGCACTACCTCCTTATGCCAGCCGATAGGTGAGGCTGTGATCATTTTCTCAATGCTTATGCGGGGAATTGTTACCGGTAAATCAGACCTCATCGGCGACTATTACTATAACGATGACAAGTCCTGCTACATGCTGGAACTGAAAACTCCTCCGGAATTATGCAACGCTGCGATCATCAGCAAAGAAGCGGCAACATACAGGGCATACCTGAAGGACTATTCAATCAGCTTTGGGGCTTTTAGAAAAGACGGCTCTTTTATAGAAGACGAAATGGAACCTCTTACATCGCTTTACAAAACGCTTCCCTGCTTTCTGGTTCTGCTTGCAAGAGAAATGGAAACCAATGTCGATTTTTTTCCCCTTGTGGAAAATTTCCTTGAGTCGCCGGCTGCTGATATTTTCGTCAACATTCACGAGGATTTTTATCAGAACCATAAATCCGAAGACTACAATCTGGCCTATACCAAAAAAGAACCTTTTGATCCGGCAAAGTTACTGTCCTGCTCATCAGCTTATGCCTCAATAAAGGAAAACAAAAAGCAGACACTGGAAGTCAAAGAAGTAGAAATACAGCGGTTTTCAAAATCCGGTTTCAAGAAGGAATATTTTGAACTCATCCCGCATCTTTCGGAAGAATTCGCATTGCCAAAAGAGCTTATGAGCCTTTGCAACGCGGTCTACTCAAATGATTCCAGGGCCACACTCTTTCACGGTCCCGCCGGAACAGGCAAAACCATGTCCTGCAAGCTCGTTTGCCAGGCAATCGGGCTTCCTATCATGGATACCGTGAACTGCACGGAAAACCTGGACGAATTCATTTTGGGCAAATACATTCCCCAGGAAGATAAAATTGTTTTTATCGAAAGTTTTGTAACAAAAGCGGTACGTGACGGCGGAGCCGTAGTCTTTGAAGAAATCAACTTTGCCAAACCCCAATACCTTGCTTTCCTTAACTCCCTTCTGGATGACAATGGTTTTGTACGCCTCGATTCAGGCGAGATTGTTAAACGTCATCCCAATTTCCGTTTTTTCGCTACCATGAATGTCGGTTACTACGGGACAAGGGAACTTAACCAGGCGCTGTTTAACCGCTTCAATTCCGTAATAGCGCTTGCGGAACTTTCTGACAATGCAATCAAGAAGATGCTTTCTGCCAGAGTTCCCGAATGTGTTCCTTTTATGGATAAAATGCTTGGCGTTTACAAGAAAATCAAGAAAAAGATAGAAACTGAAGAGCTGGAAACTGTCATTTCCCCGAGAAACCTTGAAAACTGGGCAAGAATCGCAAGGCATGACGGCTATGTTTTAGCCGCAGAGAAAACAATACTGCCTGTTGCCAAAAACGATAAAATTCTTGAAGGCGCCATTCGCGGCATTATTTACCTTTACCGCTGGACTTAAGTATTGTTTATGCCGACATATAACGACCTGTTAAAGGAATTTCAAAACGATTACAACCGGCTAACTGAAGAAGGCTTTGCTCAGATTCTTACCGAACGAAGCGATCTGCGACTGTTTTTCATCAATGAAGATGAATGCTTTACCGACGGCAGGAATATCATTATAGACCCTGCTTTTTTGGGATTATTCTCAGATATATCCACGCTTAAAAAAGTAGAAGAATTTTTAAATATCGGCGACGAAATATCAAGCAATCCCTTTATCACTTTAAAAATGTGCGCCCGCTCTCCCAATATCCATGAGTGCCTGCATATAATCTATACTGATTTTCCACCAAGATGCGTCTCCGATACGCGGGGAACAACCAATTTCAGAAAAAAGGTACTTGCCAATATTTCCAACATAATTGAGGATGCTTTTATTGAAGCGGCTGGTTGCAGCGAGTTTGATAATCTTGTGCATTTTTTGCTTTGGTTCAGGTTGGGGATTGGTTTTGTCAGTCATAGAGAAAGGAATATCATTTTGGACGATCCCTTGGCATCATATCTGGATTATATGTGCGGTTTTTTATTATACCCATTTATTAAACCGGACGATCCTTGCAGGGAAATTGCTGATTATGTTGAAAAGACAAAGCAATTATTCACTGACGGGGCCGTCTGCGGCGAATCTGATGAACGCTACAGCTATACGCAAAAAATATTTGACATAATAGAACCGCTTATTCCGAAAGAAGAAACAGATACAACCGCTTTAGACAAACTTATGGAAAGATCCCTTGTCGGCTCGCATACTCATAGCGGGGAGAATTCAAGTATTGCCAGCTTTTCTAACAAGGGAAAAAACGCTGTAATCACAAGAAGATTGTTTAGTGACAAGGGAGTGGACAGCGGACAGTGGTTAGTGGACAGTGAAAAAATTCGAGAAAAATTTGAGTTGGAAATAACCAGAATAATGAATGAAGGAAATGCTGACGGCGACA
Organism: Treponema sp.; assembly: GCA_009776715.1. The sequence goes on from WRNF01000002.1 coordinate 5,078, forward strand.
TTATTATTATGGGCGGAAAGACAATTTTCCTGGCAAGCATAGACTATGACTGCTCTAATATTCATAAAGACATTAAAATAAAAGTAAACAATCCCAAAATCAACCTCAATATAAAGAAGGCATACCAGAATATTGTTGCAAAATACCGCCTTACAATCAATTCTTTTACAACAAGGTTTAATCAGCTTCTTAAGGCGAATGTAGACGAGATAGAAGACCGCCGGCATTTTGGTGCCGGTATTATGTCAAAGAAATTGGCCGATGTAAAAAAACGTTACTGGTACCGGATAGTGCGAAGTGAAGCAATGCCAGACATAGGATTTTTGTTTCTTATCGATGGAAGCGGCTCAATGGGCGGTACGCGTATAAAAGGCGCCATTGAATCCTGCATAATTCTCCACGAGGTATTATCGAAAAATAATGTTCAGCATTCAATTGTTGAACACCGTGCCATTTATGGTGCTCCTCTATTGGAGCATAATATCATGGTCAGTTTTTATGGAAGGAAGGAAGAGAAATATAATTTGCTATCCCTTGACGCAGGCGAAGGTACAAGAGAAGGCTTAACTCTTTATTGGGCAGAAAAATACCTGCAAAGCGAATGTACTGCCGAAAGAAAAATAATTATTATGATCTCAGACGGGGCACCGGAACATAATTATGAAGACAAATTCGGCAATGAAAAAGATTATTATCCTCCTGTTTCCATAAAAGATACAGCGCTGGCGGTCAAAAAAATCACAAGGCGCGGAACCGGCATAGTTGCCATTGCCCTTACAACACCGGGCGAAGATGATTGTTACAGCCAGTTAAAAGTTGTGTATCAAGACGTGGTAGCCTGTACCGATATTAGCCAATTGACGGGGCAGCTTTTGGGGGTTATATCGAAATGTTTACGAAAAAGTGGTTAGTGGTCAGAAATAAGCTTACTACTGGCCTAACCGCTGTTCACCGTCCACTATTCACCGATCACTAACATCCAGATAATCATCCGTTTTATCCGTAACCTGGCGGTAGTTTATCCCCAAAGCGTCAAAGTGTTTTTGAGCGCACATGATTTTTCGCCCTTCATTGGCAAAACGAAGTTTCTTTGGGTCAATATTTCCTTTTGTTTCCCTTACAAGCTGTATTGTTGTCTTTCCGTCAGCCAGGACACGCACAATTCCCCAGTCGGGGTTGTAATTGCCAATGATTTTGGGAATACGAATCTTGAAGTTTGCCGGGAACTTGAAATAACACTTTATCTGTCCATTTGTGTCATCCACATAGAGGCGCTCTTTTACAAAATTTTCTTCCACAACGGAATCTTTTTGAATAAAATCATAAAGACTGTGCTCTGAACCTTCAATAAGTTCCCTTTGGTTGAACGGTTTTATTTCCGGGAAATAATCTTCCATGCTGACTCTTTTGCCATCTGCATCATACATCTGGATAAATTCTCCGCCATAAGGCGGTACTTCCTCTGCTGCATAACTTTCAATACCGGGTTCTCTAGCAATTTTTTCTGACACTATCTTAAAATCTCTTGACAGCGAATATTCAATTTTTTCAGCCACATGGCGGGCAAGCTCATCTTTAATCTCATTCATAAACACTGTGCAAAAACCTTCGGGGTTATTAAACAGTTTTGATTTCCGTTCATCACTCACTGATTTGAAAATACTCAGAATGGTCGGCCTTGTTAAACATAATGCTTTGCTTGCACGATCAATAATATTAAACACCGGATAGTTTGTTTTCGCAGCTTGTACTGTACGGGGGTTCTGGTTAGCTATGGGGCTTCCTGAAAAAGTAATTTGGTCAGTTAAGGTTAATTTTTGCTTGTTCCCAAAAATAACATGGGGTTCTCTTTTATCATCTTTAATTTCGACAATCTGAAAGCCTTTCAGGTTATTGTCGTTCCTGCCAAATTTAAACCCAACAGGATAATAATTCCCAAAAAGAACCTCCTTTTGTCCGTTGGTATCCTTGGTAATTCTGACCTTTGCATGCCCTAAATTTGTATTGATTAATGAAACTGTATATGCGGTAAGGGTGAATTCACCCTTGGTAATAACTATATGCGGATCAGGGAATACTGTATTCAGGCTGTTTAATCGCGCGGTACATCCTTTAATCAATTCCTCTGTATCTATATTGATCAGGTATTCTGTTTTACGTGATAAATTATTCCAAAATATCCTGAAGTCTTCCCCGGTAAATATTTCAGGTTTCCTTTTTGCCGGTTTTCTGGCTGCATTGGTTGGCGGGGGCGGCGGTATGTCATCGGTATCCCGGTATTCCTGCTGCAGGGCAATGGCGTACTGCGAAAAATCCTCCGGGCAGATGACAGTAAGGTTATTTATTGAATCATTTTGAACTCTTTCTCCTTCCTGGTTAACGCACAAACGCAGGCCCCTGCCAAGTTCCTGCCGCCGGGTATTCTTTTGGTTTGCAGTTACATAGCGGGGTTCTTTTAACAGGCAAATATTAAAAACATTGGGGTTATCCCATCCTTCCCGCAGGGCCGAATGTGCAAAAATAAAAGCAACGTTTTTCTTTGGGTCTTTCCCATCCGGAAGCGTTAAAAGTGTTTCCTTGTCTTTCATAATCAGGCTAAACGCTTCTTTTTCAGCTTCCTGTATTTCCTTCTTGTCTTTGCCTTTATAATCATCCAATTCGATATAATCAAAGAAAATGTCTTCCCCGGCGGTTTTATTTTTAGCATTTTCTTTTTTTGGCGCGAAATACCCTGAATGAACTTCTTCCGCCTTAAATTGTTTAAAGTAACTGTCATCTTCTTTTATTTTATCAAAAGCTTTTTCAAAATAAAGCTTTATAAACGGATCATGTACACCCTTGTAATGCGGCACACGATCAATAAAAAAAAGGGTGAGTACCTTTATGCCTTTATCTAACAGATATTTTTGCTTTTCAAAATGCTGCCTTATTGCCGTTTCAATTTCAACCCTGTAAACTTCCTTTTCGGAAAGTGTTAATCCGGTACTGGATTTCATTGTAAGTTTTGACTGGTTTTTAAATGTGATTTCCTGCTTCGCACAGTTAATTTCTTCTATTACAAAGCCTTCAAAATCCGGATTATTCGTTTTTCTTCCGAGATCATCATCCGGTTTTAAATTTTTTATGATTTCCCCCGTTTTTACGCCATTGCGAATACAATAGGCTCTTATATCGGCGGTAATTGGATTCTTTTTAATATCAACAATGGAAAGTGCCAGTGAATCGTCGTTCAGGTCATATTGCGTTGTAACTCCGTGAACATTAATGCTTTTAACAAGTTTTTGCCTGAAAGCGTCTCCGGGAGAAAGCCGGTATACAAGGTTGTACTTTTCAACCGGTGTGGCGCTGTAATTAATGGCGAAAAGAGGGTTCAAGGTGCGCAGGGCTTCCCGCGCAAGATCTGTGCGGTAGTTTTGGCTTTCATCCAGAATAAGGACCGGCCTTGTGTTCTGTATATACTCTACAGGCAGCCAGTCGCCCTGCAATTTTTCCGTAGGCTTGTAAATAATATTCCCAACACCGTTAAAACTGCCTATGGTCATTACAAGTATTTCCGTAAAACTTGAATTTGAAAACGTCCTAAGCCGCGAAACATATTGCCCGTCATACTCAATAAGATTTGTATTGTCATTCTGGTACAAGGTTTTAAAGTGTTCCCTTGTTTGTTTAAAAGCTTTAATTGTCCCTTCGTAAATGGCGATGCTTGGCACTACGACAATAAATTTTCGAAAGCCGTAATTGCGCCGCAACTCGTGGATAGTGCGGAAATAAGTATATGTCTTGCCTGTCCCGGTTTCCATTTCAACAGTAAATACAGGGTATCGTGACGCTTTATTTTCAAATTTTGTTTTTCTAAGCATTAAGCCGTTGTTATAAATAAGCCTGTCAATTATGGGTATATCAGCCCGAATGTCATCGGAGCGCCTGTTTGCTTCTACTACGCTTCGGTAATTTGAATACAGCCATTCCTCGTCAAACTCGTAATAAGGATCGATATTAGGTACTACATCGTTTTCCAAAGAGAAATCAGTTGCCTGCTCCTGCGAGTAGTCATTGAAAAGGTTGACAATGCTGTCTACAGCGTAAACCTGGTGGGCAAGGCCTGACTGGAACTGGAATTTAAGTGGTTTATTTGCCATTATGCAATTTCCTTTTTAGTGAGTGCATTTAGCATTTTTGTCTCCTCTCTCCTAATCATTGACCACTGACCCTATCATATCGTCTTAATCAGTCCTTTATCATCCAAACGGACTTTGTCCTGGTCGGTGACTGCATTGTCAAGGCAAATAAAAATGTCGTGCTGGCTTAATGCAAGGGCCTTAATGGTTTCAGCGTTTATCGTTTTATCCAGACAAATAAACAGGGAATGCTCGCAGAAATCGCTGGTTATCTGCATTACATTGTTCTTTTTGAAATCTTTGATAACAGTAATCGTACTGTCCAGGGGAAAGCCTTCTGTAAGCATTATCTCGGTAAGCAGGTCTTCTTCCTTCCAGTTGTCAACAAGGGGATTTTCGTACTGGGCAAAGAGGTCTTCGGTTTTTCTTATATCTGTACCGGTATAGTTCTGCCATTTTTTGTAATTGGAATTTGATAAGCGGAATACTTTGAAACCAATATCCAATTTATCTCTCACAGAGCTCACAGAGTTCACAGAGGAATCAAATAGAGTCTCTTTATTTTTTTCTGATCCTTTTTGCCGCGAACCGGAGGTTCGATGTGCCTCCGTTAGAGATTCTTCTTTAACCTTTTTCCCTGCTCGGCGGATACGTTCTTTGCCGATTTCACAGATGTTTTTGAAACCGGCGTTATAATAATCAGTGCCCATACCGCACACTTCTGGTATTTGAACTAAAATAAACCTTCTGCTTCCAGAGTCATCGGAATTAGCTTGCATTATTGCATGTGCAGATGTAGCTGAACCAGAGAAAAAATCAAGGCATATATAATCTTTATCATCAATAAAATTTATAAACTCCTTTATCATTTTTACAGGCTTTTTGCCAGCTCTGAAATCAACACTGCCCTCGTGTCTGATATTTCCAAAATCACCGCTCATATCATAAAAATTCACAATAGGTTTATATTTTTTTGAGCTTCCTTCATAATTTAATTCTTCTAATCTCGTCAGAGGTATACCAGAATAGAATTGACCTTTAGTTGCGCTTTCTTTTTTTGGACCTGTAAAATACCTATAACCTAAACCATCCTCACCAATTCCCTCTACTTTATAGAGGCAACCGATTCCATCAATTGATTTCCTTGGGCTTATATATTTGTCAAAATATTTACCAGAAGCATTACCCAACAAGACACTTCCTGAAGCCCATGTATCTTTTAATAATTTCAATGATCCTTTTTCATGTTTTATAATTTTATATTGGCCTGACTTGAATAAAGTTACTTTTCTTTTGCCAAGTTCTAATTCTAGACCTTTTTCAAGTTCTATAATTTCATTGTTAAATTTATCAATATCATATTCGTTGAACGGCTTGTTTGGTCTAAAAAAATCTTTTTGCTTAGAATATATTAGAACCTGTTCTATCAATTTTTGAAAATCATCTTTTTCATTTAGTGACTTACTGGCATATCTAACTTGAATATAAAAACAGTCAACAAAATTTTCTTCTCCAAATATTTCATCACAAATCGTTTTCAAGTTATTAGCCTCATTATCATCAATGCTAATGAAAATAACCCCATCATCACGAAGCAGGCTGTGAGCCAGTTTTAACCGAGGGTACATCATGCTGAGCCACTTGGAATGAAAGCGGCCATCGGCGCGGGAATTTGCTTTTGCAATGATTTTCTCACCTTGCTCATCTACCTGACCACTATCCACTAACCACTGATCACTGCTTACCGAAAAATCATCATTATAAACAAAGTCTTTCCCCGTATTATAAGGCGGATCAATGTAAATCATTTTAATTTTTCCGGCGTAAGACTTCTGTAAAAGTTTTAGAACTTCGAGGTTATCGCCTTCTATGTAAATGTTCTTTGTGTTTTCTTCGTCAACGCCGTCACCTTTTACCGGGATAAGGGTTCCCCTGGGAGGAATGGCTGCCGCGCGTTTTGCCGCCCTCTTGCCGGGCCAGTAGAGACCGTAGAAGTTGTCGTCCATTTCAATGGAGTCTTCTTCGTTGTAGTCGCCAAGAGCGTCGTAGAGGGAATTAAAGTCCAGCATGCCGTCTTTAAAGGCTTCGGGGACAATTTGTTTAAGCTGCTCAAGCTGCGTTTCGTTGAATTTATAGGATGGCTTTAGTTTTTGCGGCATGGGGCTACCTCGTTAGAAATTTTCCTGGTTCATTAAAAACTCCAATTGTTTTGTTTAAGAAATTCCTGTAAGTTTATGCAAGGTATTTGAAAATGCAAACAGATATTTGGAATTTTTGCAGCATTGGGTACATTTTTTTCTTGAGTAACTACAGTTCCATTTTCCACATAGGCTTTGGCAATTATGAAAGGGTCAGCAAACGGATCACCTTTTAATAATTTTTGCTGGCTTATACTTTGGAAAAAATGAGGAACACTATAAATCCGGGTAATGAACTGAAGTTCTTCTGAAGAGGGATCATGGAAAAAGTTTGGGTTGGCTATTGCCCAGGCTTCAAGTTCATCTTTTCGGTTTAACTTCCTGACTTCGTTGCGAACTTCACGGACCGACAAAATTTTTTCTTCAGTAATCATCTTATCAAAACAAGACCAAAAAGAAGGAAAAGAATCACGGTAATAATGTCTGAATATTCCAGAAAGCGTATTGTTATCGAATATGTAAACCATTATTACCTCAAAACATATCCTTCAAAGGCCGGTATATTACCAACCTTTATGCCCAGATAATCCGCAAGCCTTTCAACATCTATATTGCCTTTATAATAATGTGAGAACACAAGATTTATATAATACATGCCTAAATATGACATTTTCGTATTATAATGATCACCGCCAGATTTGTTTTCTTTCTTTTTCCGTCTTGAGTCAAGAAACTCTTTTAACCACTTCTCAGTATATGATTTATACGTTTTTGCAGTGATTAAATTGGAGTTCAAATATTTCCGTAAAACAACCTCGCGGCTCACCTTAAAAGTATCTGCCATTTCGATCAAATTTGCTTCACTAAAAACAGGGGTATTCACCTGGAATACAGACATTGGCAGAAGGAACTCTCCGGCAAATTCATTACATTTCTGTTCGATGGCATAATAATCAGAACTCAAATGTTTGAAAAAAGATTCCTGAAGAGCATCAACACCACCGGCTTTATAAAGCAAATGGCCTACTTCGTGGAATATAGAAAAAATCTGCCGGGTCTTGGACATGCTGTTGTTAATTTGAATAACAGGATAATTTTCATCATACAAACAAAGGCCGGAATAGTGATCATTATGGAAAGCATCCTTGAAAATAAAAATATCACGGGCGATTAGGGCATTACGCCACGCTTCTATACCTTCATCCGGGTTCCTCCATGACCTCTGGGTTTGGAGATCGATATTCAGGAATTTTCTAATTGACTTTGCCAAGTTGGGGAGATTCGAAGCAGTGGTGAGTTTAAAATTGTCCAACAGCCGAGGCATCTTTTCCTCATTTGGGGTAAATAGTTCTTTCAGGTTTAATTGGTAAACTTTCGCTTTTTTATAAATTCTGATGATTTCAGATGGCATAGAATCCACCACTTCACTGGGAAGGGTTCTGAAATCGGCCTTGGGGAAACTCTCTTGAGGGACAACAGGAAAAAAAAATACCGCAGTCGGACGCTTATAAACTTTATAGGCCAGTTTTTCCAGTTGAGGGTAAGTTGGAGTTAAAATACCTTGTTCCCAACTTTCAATGATATCTGGCTTTTTATTAAGCTTCTTGGCTACGTCAACGGTAGATAAACCACTAGTTTCCCGAGCCCACTTGAGGATGTCTTTATTTACTGGAATAGCTTGAGTCACTTTCTACCCCCTATGGCTCAAGACTGTTTTTGTCTGTTACTGTAGAAAAAACGTCCCCTCACTGTTACACATCACGAATCTGCTAAGCAGGGCCGGAGAGGTGCGGGGGGTCCTATCACCTCCAATATAAGCCGGTTCTTCATTTTTTTCAAGCGGTTTTTCTAAAAATCCCTTATAGTATCTTTATAATTAGGATGTTTTAGAAATATTTGACTATAAGGCTGACGTTTTATTCTGGTACGGTAATAATAACTAATTATTCCCTTAAAATCAATAAAACATTACCGTTCAGTAATATCCTATTGACTTTCACCAAAATATATACTATTCTTACCGATAGGTAATATGGAGAAAACATGACGTTAAAAGATTCCAAAACCTTCGGCAAGGCAATCCGCATATATCGCAAAAGGCAGGGGGCAACACAGATACAGTTGGCGGCAGTGGCTAATACCGGCGTGCGCTTTATTGGCGATCTTGAAAACGGAAAACCTACTGTGCAGCTTGATAAAGCTCTGCGGGTGGCAAATATTCTAGGCATGAAAATAGAAGTCCCGGATTTAAATGAGGCTGATAAATGAGCAGAAAACTTAATGTTTACCTTTGCGGGGAAAAGACCGGCGTATTAACCGAGGATGATTTATTGCAGCTCTCGTTTCAATATCAGAAAAACGCAAAGCCTTTGTCTGTCCGCTTGCCGGTCAGAGACGAAAGTTACCCCCATGTTTTGGCTTATCCCTTCTTTGAAAATTTAACCCCCGAAGGTGAAGCGTTTGAAATACTCACAAAAGACCATATTTCCGGAAATAAGGTTTTTTCCATTCTTGACCGTTTCGGCGGCGATTGCGCCGGAGCGGTGTCATTTTACGAAACAATGCCGAATGGTAAAGATGAAAACCCGCATGAAATAACTTCATCAGAAATGGTAAAAATCATTGATAAGCTGCCTCAAGATCCCTTGCTCACCGGTATAGACAACCCTCCACGCCTCTCTCTGGCCGGAGCCCAGTCAAAGTTTGCAGTGTATAAATTTGAGGGAAAATATTATCGCTCCAGCGACAAATATCCTACAACTCATATAATAAAAATTGCAAATCAACGGTTTCCCAATTTACTGGAAAACGAATTATTTTGCATGAAACTTGCAAGGATTGTTTTATCAAACATACCGGATGTCGATTTAATGGAAGCTGAAGGCCGTCAATATCTTGAAATTACAAGATATGACAGATACTTAAAAAACAGAATTGTTCTCCGTGTTCATCAGGAAGATTTCTGCCAGGCGCTTGGTATTGTTTCCGGAAGGAAATATCAGACAGGCGGCGGAGTCAAATTAAAAGCCTGTTATGAACTTATAAACGAATTTTCTGAAAATCGATTAGCGGATATCCTCAGGTTCATGGAATGGATTATTTTTAATTATTTAATCGGCAATACCGATGCTCATGCAAAGAATTTATCTTTGCTTCACAGCGACACAGGTATCTGTCTTGCCCCTTTTTATGATTTGTTATCAACCGAGGTCTATTCTGAAAATACTGTCGATCATAAAATGGCCACGCTTATTAACGGCAAGGGGAAATATAATTCCTTAAGAACTAAAGATTTTATTGCGCTATTTGAAAACCTGGACCAAAACGCAACAAATATGATGAAAACAATAAAAGACATATTCGGGAGTATTGTTCCAGCAGCGGAGAAACTTCTGGAAAGCCTTCCCCCGGCATCAATATATGATGAAATAATCGCAATTATCAGAAACCGCTATTCCGTTTTGTTTGTTCAACACTAATCCCCTGGTCACTGATCGCTGTCCACTGTTAACTGCCCGCTTCCTTCTAAATTCGCAATAATAAACGCTTCCGTGTCCTCCTCGTCCCGGTATTCCTCGTAATACTTTTTGAAATCCGCAGTTGTTTTTGTTCCTGATTGCAGGGCATATTCCCGGTAAGATGAACAGGAAAAACGGCCGTCGCAGTTACGGCAGGTCCGTGTTGCAAAAATAACATTATTTTTTCCGATTGTTTTAAGCAAATCTTTTAAAGGTTTTGCTTCAAAGGAATGGTTTTCGATTTTATCAACAACTTTGGCAAAGTCGGCAATGGTTTCCTTTACTTTTCCATGATCAAAGCCAACAGGGATAACAGGATTCCACTTTTCCACTTCCCGCGCAATATAATCTTCATTCCCGCTTTCCAGTGCGTTTTTCAGCGTTCGGGGGAAGGCTGTAGAAATAACCGCTGTTTCGTCCAGCTTTTTTTTATGTATGTTTTCCCAAATATGGGCGTAAATATTCAACTGCTTCTCGTAAAAATGCCTGTTTGCATCAATAAAATCCGGATCATGGGTTTTGATGTCGTACATCCAGACTTTATCCTGTTCGGCAACAATATCAACAACGCCTTCAATGGTAAAACGCCGGTTCTGTTGCGTGTATTGTTCCGGCAGGGTTAATTTAACTTCTGTCTCGCTTACACGTTCCGCAACAGAACGTAATTTGCGGTAATACCATAATACCTGTTTCCATGCCGCTTCTTTTACATCGGCGGTAAGGGCATGGCCTCCTTCAAGCCGAAGCATCGCATAGTTTTCTTCAAACTTTTCTCTTAATTCCTGTTCAATTTCTGCCTGCGTCATAAGAGGCTGTCCTTTTTTCTTTCATTAATTAACATATAGTGAAGGTCTTCAATTGTCTCATGTACCAGACTGCCAAACAGCATTGTCTGTGACCGGCTTGGCACAAAACCGTATTGGCGAAGCATCATGTATTGGCGCGGACAGCGTTCATACAGGAGGTAATCTGACGTATACGAATAAGTTTTTCCCAGGTCTTCAGTATCAAGGGCAGCTTTCTGCACGCTGGAAAAGTTTGCCTGTATCTCCGGAATTGTTGGAAACTTACCCTCATTAAAGAACCGGATAAAATAATCAGATGCCCGAAGCTGTTCGGGCTTAGGCACAACGCCGCCGCTTCTTGTAGTAGAAAAGCGCGGCAATATAAGCACGTTCTTTGCACGGCTCAAAGCCACGTAAAACATCCTCATATTGTCGAATCTTGAGATACGTTCCAGGGGTTCCCCTTCATCATAATCCGGGTAAAGGTTTTTCTTTATTCCCCGCACGACTATTTCTTTTACATCGGCGTCTCTTTCCCTGCGATCGCAGTTACCCAGGACAACCACAGGGAATTCAAGGCCCTTTGACTGGTGTATCGTAAGAAATGATACCCGGCCTTTGGGGAAAGGATCATCGGAATCCTCATACTCCGACTCGCCCCGGCGGTAAAGGGCATAGGTAAACGAAGAAAAGAAACAGTGCGCGAAAACATCGTTTTTGTAAAACCCGCCTGTGATAACGGAACCGTATTGTTCCATAAAACGGGAAAGGTACTGGCTTATCAGGGAAAGGTTGCAAACAGGCCCTTCATCCGTGCCGTCTTCTGCAAGGCTCCACATATCGCTGAAATATTTAAAACCGCATATCTGGTAAAAAAGGTCAAGGATCGACCAGTCAAGTGATGTAACCCTGCTTATTATATAATCTAAAGAGAAAGGGTTTCCTTCTGCTTCCCGCCTTTCTATTATATCATCAAATATTTTCCCGCTTATATTTTTCTCGCCTTTTTTGGAAAGCCCCGCATTGTAAAATTGCCGCTTCATTGACTGTTTGAAGGGATCTTTGAGGTTAAGATTATTCTTCTCCGCCATTGAAACAAGAGCATCATGATCTTTTACAATTATCTTTAGTTCTTCATTTTTCTCACTGACAAAATCTTTTAGCCTCGTATCCGCATCGCAAAGTTCATCAGCAGTTTTAAGGCACTTTTTCATCCATTCCCTGTAGTTTGCAAGGCTTCTCCCAAAAGATTCATCATATTTTGGCATCCCAAACACTTTTAGCAAAATTCCCCAAATTGCCTCCGCTTCATTAACTTCCAGGAATCGTCCTGCCCTCGGGGCGTAAACCTTTAGCTCGTCATTGGTATTAAAAAGATTAAACTCTTTATTTACTTCCTCAAAGGCTTTCTTAAAACCTTCTACCCGTCCGTTCTCTTTATTGTTAAAGGAATCCCAAAGAGACGGGAAAAGAAACGCGCATTGGGAATAATCTTCAATTTTCTTTGCCTTCTTTAAATCATAAATAAAGTGCGCTACCTGTTTGTAGATATTGTCCGCTATTGTATGATCCGTCACTATCACCGAGGGGAAATCATCCTGGTGATACGCTTTGATTTTTTTATCATGTATCCGGTAATAACCGGTTTTTGGAGCGTCCTTCTTCCAATTCCCTAAACCAATAAAACTTGTATAGGCTTCAACAATTTTCTTTCGCGAACGGTAGTTTATATCAAGGTCTTTCCGTACCGGCCTTACCCCGAGATACTTTTCGCAGCGGCTTTCAAACTCTACAAGATTTTCTACGGCAGCGCCCCTGAACCGGTAAAGCGCCTGATCGTCATCCCCCACAACGCAAATATTCTTGTGGCCTTTGGCAAGTGTAAAATATATTTTTTCCTGTATTGCGTTTGTGTCCTGGTATTCGTCAATGATCACGTGTTTGAAGATTTTTTCTGCATTCTTAAAACTAACAAGCTGTTCATAAGCCGCTTTTTGCAAAAGCGAAAAATCCACATGCCACGGCGGTTTTTTCAAATCATCAAGGTAAAGGCGGTACATCTCTATCAATTTTTGAAACGTCTCTTGCTGTTTTTCTTCAACCGCCTCTTTAATGCACTGCTTTGGCTCAAGTGTTTCTTCTGAAAGCCGGTTAAAAAAAGCCAAACAGGAGTTCACAGCAAGGTGGCGCGACTGGCTGGGGCCGTTGCGGTTAATATTGTTAAAAAATTTGTTTATTCCTTCAACAGCCGTTTCAACATCAGTAAAACCCGCCCCAAGACAAAGGTCTGACCAGTACCGCCTGCCAAAAAGCTTAAAGTATTGCGATAACTCGTCCAGTAGCATGGGCGGGCGCCTTCGGGAAGAATCCTTTGAAAAACGCCTGTCTGTAATAATCTTCCGGCATATTGAATGCGCCGTTCCAAGAGCCATGCCGGAAATGTCATACGGCTGCCCCGTTCTGTTGGTTACAAGACCCAAAAGCGATCGGAGCCCGTCTTTTAGCTGTGTCGCCGCTTTTTCAGTAAAAGTCGCAAGAAAAATTTCTTCCGGCTTTACGTCATGGTATACAAGCAAATTTAAAGTACGCCACAAAAGCACCCTGGTTTTACCGGAACCGGGACCGGCCGTAAGGAAAAGGGGTCCTTCCGCATACAGTATTGCCTCTCTCTGCGGTTCATTTGGAGTAAACTGCCGTTCTTCCCAAAATTCTTCAATCGGCGGCAAATTTGACATGAAGAAAACTCCCAAGACAACGGAAGTTGTTCAGAAACTGAAGTTTCCGAACAACTCCAATGTTACCTAATTCATTACAATGCAAAGAATTACACCATGCCAGCAGAGAGACTTGAACTCTCACACCCTTGCGAGCGGTAGATTTTGAGTCTACTGCGTCTGCCATTCCGCCATGCTGGCCTGTACCGTTTTTACTATACCCCTAAACTTGTTTCCGTCTCAAGGGCCAATTATTTCAAGTCTGTCCATAAAGTAACCGGCTTTTTGGACAGACGCTATTTCATTCCCCGATGATTTTCACCAGAACCCGTTTGCGGCGGCGGCCGTCGAATTCGCCGTAGAAAATTTGCTCCCAGGGGCCGAAGTGGAGCCTGCCGCCTGTTACGGCTACCACCGCTTCGCGGCCCATGATCTGCCGTTTCAGATGGGCGTCGGCGTTGATTTCGCCGCTGTTGTGGCGGTAGGAAGAAACCGGCTCGTGGGGGGCGAGTTTCTCCAGCCAGACGTCAAAGTCGTGGTGCAGGCCGGATTCGTCATCGTTGATAAAAACGCTGGCGGTAATGTGCATGGCGTTTACAAGGCACAGCCCTTCCTGTATGCCCGATTCCGCGAGAAGGGCTTCCACCTCGCCCGTGATATTGATAAATTCCCGCTGCCTCGCGGTATTAAACCACAGCTCTTTAGTGATCGATTTCATTCCTCATCTCTCCTTTTTCATTTTCCCGTACTTTCCGAACAAATCATCGTATAACGCGGCGTTCTCCCTTTCGGGCAGGAATGTTTTTTCAACGCGCACAAGGCGGGCGGCAGCCTCCGCAAATGACCCGCAGGCCCCAAGCGCGCAGGCGCCGATAATGGCAAGGCCGAGGAGTTCGGCCTCTTTTTGCGGGGGAACAAGCACCGGCTTGCCGGTAATGTCGGCCTTAACCCGGTTCAGCAGATCGCTGCCGGACGCGGCGCCGCAAACGCGCAGTTCGGCGACGGCCGCGCCGGCTTCTTCCATAATGCCAATAATGTCGCGTATGGCAAAGCAAATTCCCTCCAGCACGGAACGGGCGAATTCGGGCCGGCCGGTGGAAAGGCCAAGGCCGCGCAGGGCGCCCCGCGCCGAAGGGTCCCAGACAGGGGCGCGCTCCCCGGCAAGGTAGGGCAAAAACACAAGGCCGCCCGCGCCGGCCTGCGCCTTTCCTGCAAGCGAATAAAAATCATCGTAGCTTTCCAGGCCCAAAAGATCGCGGCCCCACTCGGCGGCTTTTCCCGTGGTGGAAACTACCCCGGAAAGGTTCCAGAAGGGCTTTACCGGGTGGCTGTACGACATAAGCCGGCTGTCGCTGACCGGGTTTTCCGTGCAGGCGTTTATTCCCTCGGAGGTGCCGGCGCGGTCGCAGGCCTGCCCCGGCTTTACGGCCCCGGAACCGAGAATCGACGCGAAAAAATCG
>WRNF01000003.1 GCA_009776715.1 Treponema sp.
CCGCCGTACTGAATGATGATTTTCTCCGCCGCGTCCGCCCCGTACAGCCTTCCTATAACTTTGCGTGTAAAAGCGTGAATCGCGTCGGCGTCTTCCGGGGTGGCGGTTTTGCCGGTACCTATGGCCCAGACCGGCTCGTAGGCAATGACGATTCCGGCAAGGCTTTCCGCGCCCACTCCCTCAAGCCCTTTTACCGTCTGGGTCTCGCAGACTTCTTCGGCCCTGCCCGCCTCGCGCTCTTCCAAAAGCTCGCCGATGCAGAGTATCACCTCAAAGCCGTGTTTCAGGGCCAGCTTCACTTTTTTGTTTATCAGCGCGTCGTCCTCGCCGTAAACATGCCGCCTTTCGCTGTGGCCCAAAATGACGGTCTGGACGCCAAGATCCTTAAGCTGCAGTACGGAGACTTCCCCGGTATGGGCCCCCTGTTCCTCCGCAGCGCAGTTCTGCGCCCCCAGCCGAATGTTGCTGCCCCTGATAACGGCCCCGACGGTTTCCAGGGCGGTAAAAGACGGCGCCACAAGGTACCTGTGCTTCCCGCCCTTTAGCTGTTCGACAAGGGCCTTTGCAAGCTCCGCCGATTCCGAGCGCGTTTTGTGCATTTTCCAGTTGCCGGCAATGTAATATGGTCTCATTTCCAACTCCTTTTCCGACAGGCGCCTCAGGCGCCCCTGCATACTTCGATGCCGGGCAGTTTTTTGCCCTCCAGCAGTTCCAGCGAAGCGCCGCCGCCGGTGGACACATGGCTCATCTTGCCGGCAAGGCCGAACTTGTTCACGGCCGCGACAGAGTCGCCGCCGCCGACCACGGTAATGCAGCCCCTGCCGGTGGCTTCCGCCACAAGTTTGGCAAGCTCTTCGGTCCCTTTGGCAAAAGCGTCAAATTCAAAAACGCCGACCGGGCCGTTCCACACAATGGTTTTGGCCCCGGCAAGAACTTCCCTGTACAAGGCGAGGGTCTTCGGCCCCACGTCCAGGCCCATGAGGCTGTCGGGAAG
Source organism: Treponema sp. (assembly GCA_009776715.1). Next base: position 995 of record WRNF01000003.1, read on the forward strand.
GTCAAGGCCGTCTACGGGAACCGGCGCCGCCGCCGCGTCGAAGGTTTCCGCCCCGACATGGTCCACAGGCAGGACTATTTTGGCCCCGGCGCTTTCGGCGGCGCCGAGGATTTTTTTGGCCGTGCCAAGCTGGTCGTCCTCTACCAGGGATTTCCCGACCTTGTGGCCCTGGGCCTTAAGGAAGGTATAGGCCATTCCTCCCCCGATAACCAGGGCGGAGGCGTTTTTCAAAAGGCTTTCCAGCACGGCTATTTTTGAGGAAACCTTGGCCCCGCCGATAATCGCCGCGAGCGGTTTTTGGGGATCGGTGACAATGGGCTCAAGATAGTTGACCTCTTTTTCCATGAGGAAGCCGGCCACCGACACCGGCACGAATTTGGCGATTGAGGCGGTGGAGGCGTGGTCGCGGTGGGCGGTGCCGAAAGCGTCGTTTACAAACACGCCGCCGTAAGAGGCAAGCTCCTTTGCCAGCCTGTCACGGTCGGCCGGATCCTTGGCGGTTTCTTCCTTGTGGAAACGGGTGTTTTCCAGCATGATGACCGAGCCGTCCTTCTGGCTTTCGATAAACGCCTTCTTGCCGTAGCAGCCGTCCTCGCCGGCGAAAATCACGGGCCTTCCCAGTTTTTTCTCCAGCCAGGCGGCGACCGGCGCCATGCGGTGCTTGCCCTTAATATACGCGGCTTCGTCAAAGGTTTTGCCGTCTTTCTCGGCTTTTTCTTTGGCTTTTTTCGCGTCCTTGGAAGGGTCCCCCAGGTGCGACATAAGGGTCAGGGTCTTTGCCCCCTGCTCAAGAATATAATGAATGGTTGGCAGGGCGGCCGTAATCCGCGTGTCGTCCTGCACCACGCCGTCCTTCATCGGCACGTTAAAGTCCACCCGCATAATGACGCGCTTGCCTTTTAGGTCAACGGATTTTACGGTTTTAATCATTCGGTACCTCCTTAAAAGAAGTTGCTGGCGGCTGGTGGCTAGTTGCCAGTTTATTGTCCGCTATCCAAGCGCGAATAAACCGCTTCGCATGCAAACAACAATCCGGCCACTAGCTGCCAGTTACTGGCCGTTATTTTCTGCTGTCGATGTATTTCAGCAGATCCACAACCTTGTTCGAATAGCCCCATTCGTTGTCGTACCAGGAAACCACTTTGAAGAAGCGTTTCTCGCCGGGGAGGTTGTTCTGGAGGGTTGCCAGGCTGTCGTAAATCGAGGTGTGCACGTCGTGGACGATGTCGGTGGAGACGATCTCGTCGTGCTGGAATTCCATTATCCCCTTAAGGTAGCTGTCCGCGGCCTTTTTGAAGGCGGCGTTGATTTCCTCGATGGAGGTGTCTTTAACCGAGCGGAAGGTCAGATCTACCACGGAGCCGGTCGGCGTGGGAATCCGGAAGCTCATGCCGGTCAGCTTGCCCTTGGTTTCGGGAAGCACTTCGCCGACGGCTTTTGCCGCGCCGGTGGTAGAGGGGATGATATTGATCGCCGCCGCCCTGCCGCCGCGCCAGTCCTTTTTGGAAGGGCCGTCAACGGTTTTCTGCGTCGCGGTGTAGGAGTGAATGGTGGTCATAAGGCCGGTTTCAATGCCGATTCCCTCTTTCAGAATCACGTACACAAGCGGGGCGAGGCAGTTGGTGGTGCAGCTCGCGTTGGAAATGACGTGGTCGGTCGCCGGATTGTATTTTTCGTTGTTGACGCCCATCACGAATGTAGGTATCTTTTTTTCCTTTCCCTTCGCCGGCGCGGAGATAATTACCTTTTTGGCTCCCGCTTCCAGGTGCCCGAAAGCCCTGTCATCGACAAAAAGGCCCGTGCTTTCAATCACGTATTCCACGCCGAGTTTGCCCCAGGGCAGGTTTTTAAGCTCTTTTTCCGCCATTACGCACTGAATTTCGTGGCCGTTTACCACCAGGATGTCGTCATCGGCGGCCCCGGCGCTCTTTTTGGTCTGAATGTCGGCCTTCATCCGCCCCTGGGTCGAGTCGTATTTGAGCTGATAGGCAAAATATTTCGCGTCGGTAACAATATCCGTTACCGCGACTACGTCAATTTTATCCTTTCCCAGCAGATTCTGCCCTACCAGGGATTGAAAAACCAGGCGTCCGATGCGCCCGAACCCATTAATCGCTACTTTCATAGAAACCTCCGTTTCGAGTATAATTTTTTATAGAATAAGTAATATAGGCGGTTTAGTCAATGGCCGGGCCTGTTTCAAGCGGCGCGTCCGGCTGAATCCGTTCTATGGACGTTTCAACATCAGCCCGCCTTACGCTTTCAATAATCTGCCTTAAGGCAAGGGCCATGCCGGGATACTGGGCGCCTGGCCGGGAAACAAAAAAACCTTTTCCTGTCATTGCGGGAGCAACAGCGTTCTGCCTGAGGGCCCAGGCAAATTGGTATCGGCATCGCGTCAAAGGTAAGAAGATACGACATGAGCAATGACACGCTGAAATACGCAAGAACAATAATAAGGGGTTTGTGAGACCCCGTTTAACATAAGGCAATGCGGGAATTTGACATAATTGAAGTTTTGTTTTATAATTTAATATCGTGAGTACTTTCCAAAACTTTAGTTTTAGGAAAATCATTACAAAATAAATCAAGAATAAAAGGAGCAATAAAAAAATGAGAACACTTTTCGGCAAACTTCTTTTGTCATTTATATTGATCATCACGCTTATTATCGTTTCAATATTGACAAGCTTTACCCTGGTCTATTCCAAGAGTTACGAAGAGCAAATTTTCGCGGAAAATGAAAAGCAGGTCCAATACGTGGGGCAGGCTTTGTATTCATTCATCCATGCGGCCTATAAAGAAGTGGAAAGCCTTTCCTTTAACAGCGATATTCTGTCCCTGGATACATCCCGGCAGAATCCTGCTTTGGAATCCTCGGCAAAGCGAAACGATTATTTTGAACTGCTTTATGCACAGAGGATGGATGGCATACAAACCGGCCGTTCATCCGGAGACCTTGGGGACCGCAGCGATCGCTGGTGGTACACGCAGATGCTGCAAGTTAAAAGGCCGTTTGTCTCCGAGTCTTACTATTCGGTCGGGACCAATATGCCCTGCGCTTCGGTTTTTTACCCCATTACGGCAGGTCAGGATATGATCGGCATTATGGCGGGAGACATCAAGCTTTCCTCCCTTCATGACCTTGTAATGGGAACCGTGGTTGAAGGCACCTATTCCTTTATCCTGGACGGGAAAGGCGTGGTTGTCGCGCATCCGAACAAGGAATATGAGGAAGAGATGTACAATTACGCCAAATATACAAAAACCGTTATGGTTAAGGATGCCGCCGGGAACACAACAGAAGCTACCCAGCCAATTACCATTTCAGACGCATACAGGGCCGACATTACGGACATGATGAAGGGAAACAAGGGCTCGCAGATGCTTAAAGAAGACGGAAAATTTATATACTTAAGTTATCTCCCCGTTAAAATAGACGGTTATTCCGATCCCTGGTATGTGCTTTCGGTGAAAGACAGGGATGTTGCCATGCGGGTAAAAAACACGTTGATCATGGTAATTTTGATCAGTTCCGCGGTTATTATTATGTTAGCCCTTGTGATAGTCTTTTTTGTGGCCAGGAACATAAGTTTGCCCATTAAGAAAATGTTTTCTGTCCTGCAAAAAATAAAAGAAGGGGATCTTACCCAGCACATAGAAGCCAAGGGCAAAGACGAAGTTTCCCAAATGACGCTGCTCCTCAATGAAACCCAGGATGGCATTAAAAACATGGTCAATAACATCCGGAAAGAAGCCGGAACGTTAACCGACATTGGAAACGATCTTGCGTCCGACATGAGTGAAACCGCGTCATCAATGAACGAGATCACCGCCAATGTCCAGAGCATTAAAGGCCGCGTAATAAACCAGAGCGCAAGCGTATCGGAAACACATGCGACCATGGAGCAGCTTGTGGCAAACATCAACAAGCTAAACGGCCAGATTGAAAACCAGGGCGAGAATATTTCAATCGCATCGAGCGCAATTGAGCAAATGGCCGCCAATATCCAGTCTGTCAACTTAACTCTTGGCAAAAACGCGGAGAATGTAAAAACCCTTGGCGAAGCCTCCGAAGTGGGGCGCAGCAGCCTGTCCGAGGTGGCTCAGGATATTCAGGAAATAGCCCGCGAATCCGAAGGCCTTCTGGAAATCAATACCGTAATGGAAAACATCGCCAGCCAGACCAACCTGCTTTCGATGAACGCGGCTATTGAGGCCGCCCATGCGGGCGAAGTAGGCAAAGGTTTTGCCGTTGTTGCCGATGAGATCCGAAAGCTGGCCGAAAGTTCAGGCGAGCAGTCCAAGACCATCGGTTCTGTACTTAAAAAAATAAAAAATTCCATCGACAAAATAACCCAATCCACGGACAACGTGCTTAAAAGGTTCGAGGCAATCGATTCGGATATAAAGATTGTCTCCGATCAGGAGGAAACAATCCGTCATGCCATGGAAGAACAGGGGGTCGGAAGCAGGCAGATCCTTGACGGAATCGGCAACGTGAACCAGATTACCCGCCAGGTAAAGGACGGTTCAAATGAAATGCTTCAGGGGGCGCAAGAAGTTATCCGGGAAAGCGAAAACTTGGAGAAGGCGACCCAGGAAATTACATCCGGCATGAACGAAATGGCAACCGGAACGGAATATATCAATAAGGCCATGAATGACGTCAACGATATAAGCAACAAGAATCGCGAGGCCACCAGTTCACTGATGCATGAAGTGTCGCGTTTTAAGGTGGTGTAACGCAAGCGTAAATTCCAACCTAGAAAACGCTTTCGCCGCCTCCGCTTCACCATTTCCATAATCTTGCCCCGGGGCCTCTCTCCCCTTCGGCTGCCTGTTAGCCGTTTCCCCTCCTGACCAATACCGCGAATTAGGGACATTTCTATTGCGCTGCGACAGCAATGGCCCGCGGGCTTGGCTTGCCCGTCCCTTCGTATTCCTGCTAATGTTGGCCATATGAACGATTTTGCCTGCCCGCGCTGTCAAACCGCCGCGGCTGGCACGGATTTTGAACGGCAGCTCCGGATCTGCGGCAAATGCCGGTATCACAGCCGCATCGGCCTGCAGGATCGCCTGCGCCGAAAGTTTTTTGGCGCGTAAAAAGCGGAGTTGGAGACATTGGACTTGTTCGACAACCCGGTTGGTTGTCTCACAAGTTCTGCATTTTTTAGTGCTAAAGCCCTAAAAAGTGCTTTTTTAATAGGAAGTTGTTCTGAAACTGGGGTTTCCGAACAACCCTATTGGTAAGGAGGGACGGCTTGCAGAACGCAATGAAAAATTGCATACTGCATTTATTAACAGGCAGGAATACTGGCGCGCCAAAAACGCCGCTTCCTAATACACCTTATATGCTTGCCTTAAAAACGGCAAGTTAAGCATAGGCAGTACGCTGGATAAAACATGATTGAAAAGAAAATACACTATGTTTGGCTTGGGAGCAGGGAAATTCCCCAGAATTATGGCGCTTTTATACGCGGCTGGCGGGAGCTTCATCCTGACTGGGAAATAATCAGATGGAGTGAAGAAAATTTTGATTGTCAGGGTAATTCCTGGGTTAAAACCGCAATTGAACAGGAAAACTGGTCGCTTGCCGCCGATGTTATACGAAGTTATGTTCTTTTAAATCACGGCGGTGTTTATCTTGACACCGACATTGAGCTTTACAAACCGTTTAACGGGTTAGCCGCCGAAAACGACTTTTTTATCGGATATGAATCGGATTTTTGGTTTGGCTGCGCTGTTTTGGGCGCGAAAAAAGGGCACAGAATAATGCGCGAAGTGTACCAGAGGTACCTTACCCCCTGCGAAAAGCTTGACACCAGTTCAAATATGCTGTGCGTTTTGAATTTCAGCGCCTCAATTAAAAGGCTCTATAACCCCAAATTGGACGGGAAAACAAAAAAAATACAGGACAACGTGCTGCTTCTTTCGACAGAATACTTCTTTCCCAAAAACTACATTACCCACCAAATAAAAATTACTGAAAATACAATGGCGATGCACCACCTTTCTTCAAAATGGCACTCTTTCGGCCAGCGGATAGGGAGACAAATTGCCAAAGGGTTGCAGCTAATTCTTGGAAAACGCTTGTTTGGCTGCTTTGAAAGAATTGCAAGGCTAAATATGCTTGGGAAGCTTAAAAGAGAATACAAAAAAAGGAGTAAGTATCAAACCGGGATTGTTGATGCTTCAGCAAATGCTGGAGCAAATGAGGCGGCTGAAAAATGAATCATGAAAATAGTATAGACAGTGAATTGCTAAGTAAAATGCTTGTTAGAGGCTATAATAATCTTTTGCATAACATAGAATATCTAAACGAAATAAATGTTTTTCCCGTTTCCGACAGCGACACGGGTACAAACATGAAAAATACATTCGCAGGCGGAATTACCGCACTTACACCTGAGCCTTCGTTTTCCGGTACTTTTTCGACCTTTGTAAAGGGTATGCTGGTTAGATCGCGGGGGAACTCGGGCTTCATTTTGTCTCAATTTTTTTTAGGAATTCATGAATATACGAAGGGAAAGGATACCGTTACGGTCACCGACCTGAGTTCTGCCTTGCCGCACGCTTATCAAAAGGCTTACAAGGCTATGCTCAAGCCCGTTGAAGGTACAATGCTTACGGTAATGCACGAGGGGATTAAAAGAACGCTCCCAAGGATTAACGGCGAAACGTCTATAATAGAGTTTTTTGATATTATGGCCGGCGAAATGTTCATTTGCGTGAAGGAAACGCTTAATCAAATGGACATGCTTCGGGACAACAATGTTTTGGACAGCGGCGCCGTCGGGCTTTACCTGATTTTTGACGGAATGAAGAGGGCGCTTCGCGATGATATGCATTATTTTGATTGCAGATTAAGCAATCTTCCCGAACGCAGAAAAATCTTTGTTAAAAACGTTTCGTTTTTCCGCTATTGCACCGAATTTATTTTAAGCATGCACGATGCAGGAAGCAAGGATTACTTTGCCGGCTTGCTTGCAAAAAGAGGGGATTCGATTGCTGTTTCGGCAGATGAAGGCGTCTTGAAGGTGCACATACATACCAACGAACCGCAGGACTTAATGGACGAGTTTTCCAAATACGGTGAATTTACCGCCAAAAAGATTGACGACCTCTTCCAGACGCAGGAATTTGAAGTACTGAAACTTAGAAAGCACTCAGGCTTTGCGATTGTCGCGTTTACATACGGCGACGGTAACGCGGCAACCCTGGAGCAGTTAGGCGCGGACCTTGCTTTTAGTGTTCCCTGTGATCATCACCCCACTGAAAAAGGCCTTGCGAAACTGCTTGACGAGTTCTTAAAGGAAAACCTTATAGTTTTTCCTGACAACAAGGAAACGTATGAAAAGCTAAAAAATATTCAGCGGTTTTCAAATCTTCAAAACCTTTATATTGCAGATTCAGAGGGATTGTCAAAAACACTTTTTATGCTTTCATCACTAATTTTTACCGACGGATTCAAAGATGTTATTAAATCCCTTGAAAGCCTTAAAAAGCGGCAGGTTTTTCAAACAAGCATCAGGGCAGCTATCAAAGATAATCAAGTGCAATATACGGGCATTTTGAAGGGGGAAAATATTACCGGGGATAATATTTTTGAAACTTTGAATTTGGTGGCAGACAAAAAGACATTAGAACCGTATTCAACTGTGGTTGTTTTTGGCGGAAAATATTGCAAACAAAAAGATATTGACGACATCCGCATCTTTTTTGAAGAAAACGGTAATATAGAATTTACCTATCTTGACGGTTTGCAGCATGACTGTGATTTTATTATCGGGGCGTATTGACAAGGTAGACTAATACAGTAATATTTTAAAATACAGGGGGAATTATGAAGTACAGTTATGCAATTATCCCGGACACATGCTGCGATTTACCCGCAGGGCTTAGGACCCGCTTTGAGGTTGACGGATACCTGAAATGGTATATGAGTACGCCTTACTCAAACGACGTTGAAGGAAGCATTGATTTAAGTGACGCTGAGCTTGACGAATTTTATGCCTTGTTAAAGACAAACAAAACCGGGTACAACACATCCCCGTGCAGCGTCGATGAAATTGTTTCATATTTTGAACCATTTTTACAGCAGGGAAAGGACGTTTTGGCAATAAGCCTGTCAGCTAAGCTTAGCGCCATGTATAATCTTATGCTGAACGCAAAAGAAATTCTACATGAAAAATACCCCGAGCGAAAAATAATCCCCGTAGATTCCATGAAATATTCTACGGCCGAGGGGCTCTTAACCGCTAAGGCGTGTGAGTTTCGCGCGGAGGGCTATTCAATAGAGCAAAATGCGGAAAAGCTGGAAAAAATCAAAAAAACCATGCACCATATGGGTTCACTCGATGATTTATTTTTTTTGGCGTCAAAGAAAAGAATTTCAAATGCAAAGGCGTTTTTCGGAACCCTTGCAGGGATAAAGGTGATGGGCGATTTTGACTCTGACGGTATGGTTACGCCATTGGNTAAAATCAGCGGCTATAAAAAGGCCCAAAAAGTGATCATTGAGTACATAAAGAAAACAATNAGGTCCGCAAACGAGCAAATTATTTTTGTCGCCCATTCGGCAAGAAAAGAGCAGGCGGAAATCCTGGCATCNAGAATTNAAGAAGAAATTAAACCGAAGGAGGTTATTATTTCAAACATATATCCAGTAAACGGAATAAACATCGGCCCCGGGCTTTTCGCCGCATATTATTTCGGGACGGAAATAACGGATTTGAAGTACGAGAAGGGAATCATTAACGAAATTACATCGGAGAAATCATGATTTCATTAAGTAATCCCTGGGTAATTGCCGCTGCTTGTCTTGCCGGCAGCGGGATAATTATATACCTGCTTCTTGTTATCACGATTTTTTATAACGTGCTGTACCGTAACCCAAAGAAAAGAACAAGGGAGTGTACCAACAAAAAGGATGAATCGCAGATGCGCATGTTTGCCGAAGGGACGGCCTGGGCACAGCAATATAAAGACATTACGGAGCAGCTTCATATAGTCAACGACGGTCTCAATCTATATGGCGAGTACATAAATTTCGGGTTTGACAAATGCGCCGTAATCCTGCAGGGGAGAAGTGAATCGCTGCTTTATTCCTATTATTTTGCTGATGTTTATGTTAAAAACGGCTACAATATTTTGGTTATCGATGTCCGCGCTCACGGCCTTAGCGACGGAAAATATAATACCGCAGGTATAAATGAAAGCGGCGATTTAGTTTTGTGGATTAAGCTGATAAACGAGAAATTCCATATAACCGACTTTACACTTCACGGCATTTGTATCGGCGGAGCGACGTCGGTTTATGCGTATGTCAAGCTAAAAAACGAAGGCAGCGGTTTAGTAAAGAGGATAGTGACCGACGGATTATTTTATAATTTTTACGAAATTTTTAAATACAATATCAAAAGATTTAAACAGCCCGCGTTTCCTGTGCTGCATTCGATTTTCTTCCTTACCTTCGTGCTTACCAAGGCCAGGCTTTTTACAGAAACGCCGATTAAATACATGAAAGACATTGACATTCCGATTTTATTTATTTGGAGCGCTAAGGATAGTTTTTGCATTAAATCAAAAGGCGAGCAGCTGTTTGAAGCGTGCGCGTCGAAAGACAAAGAAGTTTGCTTTTTCCCTGAAGGCAGGCACTCTCATGTCAGGTCTACCCAAGAAGCGGAATACGATAAGTTAATTGCCCAATTTTTACAAAAGTACGCATAGGAGTTCATAAAGGTGCTAAAAAAAATCCTTTTTACCGGATTGATGGCATTTTTTTTAACTCCCCTGTTTGCCCGCGATATAAAGATCATTATTGAAGACGCTGAACTTGGCCTGCCTCTTGAAGGGGCAGTTATACGTTCATGGGACGGGAGCCAGCATATATGCAATGAAGACGGCATTGCCGTTATTTCCGTGCCGGATGACAGACAGGTAGTAATTCAGGCCTCTTATCCCGGTTACGAAACGGGAAGGCTTGTTATTACAACACAAGCCGGTAATTTTAATCTGGGGCTTCTGTTGTCAGGAATATTGGAAAGCCGGGAATTGGTGGTTGAAGCGTCCAGGTACGCTGAAAATGAGACAAGGACAGGGCGAAGCGTTGCGGTTTCCGGGCAGGCTATCGGCCAGACTGCCGAAATTGGCGGCGTCGAAGACGCAATAGCTTCCGTCAAACTTCTGCCGGGCGTTATTTTTACAGAATTTGCCGATGCCCAGCCAAGTATCCGCGGCGGAGAGCCGGAGGACGTAAGCGCGTCGCTGGATGGTTTTTATATTGACTTCCCTTATTATTGGGGCGGCGCTTTTTCGATTTTTGATCCCCGCATGGTAGAAAGCGCTCAACTCTCTCACGGGGTTTTTTCAAGCCGCCACGGGAAAACCATATCCGGCTTAATTGACATAACAAGCAAAAAGCCGTCCCCGACTGAAACTGAATTTGAATTAGGCATCAGCGCCAGCGCTTTAAGCCTTAACTTATCCTTTCCGCTTATGGGCAGAGGCGGCATTTTATTCATGGGGCGCGTTACTTACATCGACCCAATAGTATTGCTGGCAAGGCAGGCAGCCAATATACCCGAATTTCCCGAAGACCTTGCAGGTTTAATAAACTCGATAAAGACAGCTCCTTTTATTAGAAGCGGAACGGTAACAGGAAACTACCGTTTTACCGACAGGCTTGAACTGCAGGCAACAGCTTTCTTTGGCGCTGACGGCGTTGGAATAAAAAACGAAAATTCTTTCAGTACGGACGGTTTTAACAGCAATGAAAAAATGTTTTTTGACTATACTCATTATCAGGGGTTTTTAACAACGTCTCTTCTCCTTAGCTTCCGCAACGATATGCTTGTAAAATTTTCTGCCGGGGCGGGTTTTCAGGATAGAGTTTTTGAAGAAGATGTAAACTTCAATATTTACGAAAAGTATTATTCGCAAATTTTTAAAGACAAAAACGGTGTTTTAAACGATCTTGGACTTGTCGATTTTGATGCCCCTTACAATATAACAGCAAATACTATATCCGCCAGTTCTGAAATTGTTACCAACATACAGGAACGGATCGATTATGATTGGGAGATTACAAACGGCCTTTTATTTGCCGCAGGCTTACAGGAAATGATTGGCAGGCACAGCATATCCGGCACTCAGAATATGCGTGTAGAAAACTGGCTGCGCGATCTTGATGACAAAGAAGCAATTTTTAATTCCATGGGTATTATTGATCCCAATGATTCGCGCCGTGCTTATCTGGAAAATAATTTAATGGTAAGCACCCCTTCTCTTGTTGACAACAATGTTCCGGGCAATACTATCTTTACCACGTCGCCCTACGGGCTTATCGAATACAATTCACCTGCCAGGCGGTTTGGTTTGGAGCTTGGACTGCGCGCAGATCACTATTATCTTTTAGGTTACAATCTGTCGCTGGGGACAGTGCCGGTTTTGAATCCAAGGCTCAATCTGGATTTTAATCTTCTAAGAAACCGCTTCATTTTCGAGTCCATAAACCTGACCGCGGGAACCGGTCTTTTTTCTTCAATGCCGGATATGGTAGTGGCGGCAGAAGAACGTTTCCGAATAGATGAAATTAAACCAACCCGTTCATGGACATCCGTTGTTGGCGCCAAACTGGAATTTCCTTATGACAAGTATTTCAATATCGAAGGTTATTACAAACACATATATGACAGAATGTACGTCCCCCTAAATTTTGATCTTGAAGGAAATTTTGATACTCAACATTATTTTAACGGTAAGGGCAGAATTTGGGGGTTTGATCTGATGCTGCAAAAAAAAAGTTCCCGGTTTTGGGACGGATGGATTTCATATTCTTACAACTGGACGCAGCACCGCGATCCGAATGCGAAAGACTCTGAAATGAGTGCAAATTCCACAACTTTAAGCAACGAATGGTATTTCCCCTATTACCATCGTTTTCATTCTTTGAATCTTGTTCTTAATGTAAGGCCGGTTCAGCGCATAAATATCAATATGCGTTTTGGCCTTGCAAGCGGAGTTCAGATTATCAAGCGTGTCGGCTCAGGGCCGGAAAGTTATCCGGTATATATATACGATTCGCAAACAAATAATGGATATTTTATCGAAAAATATTACTGGAACGAAGTTCAGGATAAAAATAACCGCACTACCCCATTGATGCAATTGGACTTGAAAATATCTTTTTTTAACAGCAATAAGGCGGGAAGAGTAAGGTTCGAAGCATATTCTGCTTTAGAAAACATACTTTCCCTGTTGTATATTTCCCAGGGGAACACCTATTTTAACCCATACACCGGCGAACTTGCCACTGGAAGAACTTCGGCAAGCTATAGTATGCCTTTTCCGATACCCTCTTTTGGGTTTAAATTCAGTTATTAATCTACACATTGTCAAAAGGCTTCCATTCGTTGCCTTTGTTCGACTGCCTCCAGGTAATGCCTGGAGTATCAGTACTGCTATTAATTTCAATCGGCCAAGAACCAAAAATTTCGCTGGTTTTTCCTGCCAATTCTAGATCTAATTCGCAATCCGGCACAAATATCCAAGGGGATTTTACCAATACGCCGTTTGGCCTTAAAATTTCCACTCCCCGTTTAAGAAATTCCGCAGATGTTATAATCGTATATTCCGTATCATTGAGTTTCATAAATTCTTCGGGAACCTGTACCCTCTGTCTCCTGAAAGGGATGCCGGCAGTAAAAGGCAGCAGTATCGAAAAAAGAAACCCGTAAATATGATGATGGTTTACAGTAGAACAAAATTTACGATTCAATAATTCCCTTCCCCACATGGAAAGGATACGGGCGTTATCATTTTCCAAATTCGTAAGCCGTAGTTCCATTGCTTTTGTTTTTTCCGGGCTGCCGGAACCTGCCGCCGAGACCGCAGGGTAGGACCGAAGGTCCGCAGGTTCCCCCCCGGGATTAAATAAAACAATCGATGTCTTGTCACTTATTATTTTTGGACATTTAGAAATACCTTCATGGGCGTTTTCTGACAGGATTGATGGTATAAGGAATGTTTTTTCAAAAGCGTATCGCTCAATACCGTCAATAGGAAAAATATGATCTGTAAGAATATTCGCATCTCCAGAAATTTCTGTAATACAAGCAGGGCTTACATTAAAAGAAAGGATTATTTCTTTTTTGCATTGAAGCAAGGCGGTAAATGCCAAAAGAAAATGCCAGCAATCTTCACAATACAAAAACCATCTGTTCCCTTCCACTGTTTCAATTTTTTTTCGCAGAGCGGAAGTTTCTTTAATAAAATCTCCCCAGGTTTTATAAATACCATCATTCCATGTGCCTTCGTAACACATAACATTAGAAAGATTTCTTGAATTTTTTTTGAAAGATGACAAGGGAACTGCTTTGGGTATCTTTTTATGCACAATTTTTCTTACAATAAATTCACCGACAAACAGGCATCCTATTATCACAGGGGAAACCACACTGTTATATACAGCCCACAATAAATCTGAACCGTAAAAAACAGTCAATGCCGCTATGCTTCCGTTTAATATGAAAAATACTACCCAAATAACGGTCACCTTATAGCAATAGGCGGCTATTTCTTTTTCTCCAAGAGATTTTGGGATTGATTTATCTACAAGTATCGCAAAACGATAAATCATTACAGGCGGCTGAAAAAGTGTAATTCCAAAAGTATACAAAAGTATTATATTCATCATTACAGGGGAGAATTTGTGCACCATGTTGGTATTGATTATAAAACCTAAAACCCCCATAACCAAAAGGAGCAAAGAATTTAGAAAATCCAAACCATGTTTTTTCTCTTGAGGGGAACCTTGCCCCTGCCGGGGATCGGCGGCAGGTTCCGGTTTATATAAAACTCTGGCAATAATATCAAAAAGCGCAATGGCCATGATAAAAAGAGAAAATATTCGTATAGGAACCTTTTGGATTATCAGAAAATAAAAAACCAGAATTGGATACATTGCCAATACGGCTTTAGATAATGTCCCGAAAAAGCTTTTAAACTTACCGCTCATTATTCCCATTTATTATTAAGAATACGTCATTGTAAACAAAAACTAAAATAATGTCAATGCGGACTATTGACAAATATGACAATCCTATATAAAGTAAAAAGCACATGCGAGCAATGAAGCTTCATTTATTTTTCCCGGTCTGTATTGTCTGCGTTCTTTCATGCGCATCAATAGCCAAAAAAGATAAGCAATATGCAGATGTTACAGACAGCCCAGAATTCGTCTTACTACCCCCGGGAGGGATAGAACAGGCCATGGATATGGCCCAGTTTTTATCTTATGAATTCAAAGGTCAGAATTATTTTTTAAATGCCTGGGTAAAGGCAAATGAAAATGAAATAGAGATGGCTTTTTTTAATGAGTTTGGCGCAAGCATAGGAGAGCTTTTTTACAGGAACGGCGAAGCTAAATTCTCGTCAAATGTTATTCCAAAGTCTGTTATACAGTTTATTAAACCGGAATATATTTTAGCTGATTTTCAACTTTGCTTCTATGATCCGTTTCTGCTGGGCAAATCACTGAAAGAAAGCGGCCTTGTTTTGGAAACCAAGGACGGCAGCCGCCGCATTTTAAGAGGGAATGAAGTAATAATCGAGATTGAAAAAACGGGGAATACTGTTAAACTGGTAAATCACCTGCGGGGATACACTTATACTCTGGAAGGGGATTTTAATGGGATCCGGTAAAGATGGCTATTTCAAAAAGGATAAATTGCTATGAATGGAAATAGTAAAAAATTATTTCTATGCACAAAACTTCGTTTTGTGTTCGATATTATTTTCAAGGTTAGCTTTTTTTTTATTATTTCTTACGTGTGGGCAGAGGAGGATGTTTTCCGCCATCCACTGGCGCAAGAGACTATGAGTACTTTCAATGCAACCTGTGCAAATCTTGCAGAAAAACCCATCATTAAAGGAAATTTTGTACAGGAAAAATACTTGAACCGTTTTGACAGATCGCTACAGTCTTCCGGCACTTTTATTATTACAGCAAAACAAGGAATTGTTTGGGAAACATTACAGCCATTTCCCTCTACAATGATACTGGGAAAGGATTTTATTATGCAGTCAAGGCCGGACGGGCGGAAATCCGTTATAAGCGCCCAAGGGAACGAAACCTTTACACAAATGGCTGTTGTTATGAGCGCGGTTTTTTCCGGCCAGAGCCAGGGGCTTTTGGATAACTTTGATGTTTACTTTTTAGGCAGTGTTACTAACTGGAATATGGGGCTTTTGCCCCGGGACAGCGTTTTTGCATCTTTTTTTATAAAGATAGCAATTAGCGGTGATTCCGCAATACGATCTATCCGGATATTCGAACAAAACGGCGATGTCATTACCTATACATTGTCAAATCCGATTTATCCGACAACGCTTAATGATTATGAAAAAACTTATTTTTCAATTCCATAATTTAATGCTTCAAAGGAAGAATAATATCTTACCTAAGCTTTGGATTATAATACATTTGGGCATCCCGGCCCTTTTGGGTCTGTCATTGTTTTTTGCACCCCCCTTAAGTTTTAGCACCCAGCTTTTGGATTTGTTTCCGCAGAGACATATGCAAAATATAACGGAGGCGGACAACATTCTTACAGAAAGAAACAGCCGTGAAGCGGTTATCCTTTTTGCATCCCCCGTTTTTAAAAAAGCTAAAAATACAGCTGTTTCTTTTTATGACGAATTTAAAAATGCTCCAGGTGTTGACAATGCTTCTCTTCTTTTTGATTCCCAGGCTATAGCGGAAATTGCCGAGTATTTCTACAAATACCGTTTTGTTATTGCCGGTAAAAACACCGTTGAATTGCTGGAATCAGGCAAGGCGCAAGAGATTGCCATGGATGCTCTCTCTTCGGTTTATGGAACATTTAACTTAATTCCGCTTGATAATATCGACAAAGACCCTTTTCTTCTCACAGAAAGACGAATGAGAGAATTTCTTTCATCGTCTTTGCTTGCAAGCGGGAGCCTTGGCATTAAAGAAGATGTTCTGTCGGCTCAAAAGGACGGGATTTGGTATGTTATCCTTCGAATGACACTTTCTTCTCAGGCGGTTTCTGTTACTAATATGAAAAACAATATCATCGGTAAAATTTACTCCGCTGCCACCTCAATTAAAGAAACCGAACCGGAAATGGAATTGTATTTTTCCGGATTTCCTTTTCACAATTACGAAAGTGCTTCCAGCGCACAAAAAGAAATCGGTATTCTCTGTACTATTTCAATGGTTTTTATCCTCTTGCTTTTTATTATTATTTTCCGATCGCCCATTCCCATCATTTTTTCGATACTGGATGTTTTTATCTCTTTGATGCTGGCAACAACTACCGTTTTTTTATTTTATAGAAAAATTCATGTTTTCACATTTGTTTTTGGCACAACCCTGATAGGAATATGTATAGATTATTCCATTCATTTTTTTATTTCGTGGAAAGGAAAAGCTGTATTAAAAACCGGATATGAAATTCGTTCTTCTATTTCCAAGAGTTTTATAATGTGTTTAGTAACTTCCACCATTGGTTTTTTTTCCCTTCTTTTTACACCTTTCCCCATTTTTAGACAGTTTTCAGTTTTTGCCATCGCGGGGCTTATTAGTTCTTTTCTTACCACCTACTGCATCTATCCCCTATTGAAGCTGCCGGACGAACGTAAAAGGCAGCTTGGATTTCTGCATGGAAAAAATATTTCTATACCTCCTGCATTAAGAATAATTTTTGTTTCGGTTTTTACAGGAATCATTATTATTATTCTTTTCTTTAATCCCCATGGCATGAAAATAAAAACTGATTTAAATTCTCTCTACACAATGTCCCCGTTCCTTGAAGAGTCGGAAAAACAGGCAGCTATGGTTCTGGATCATGGGTCTTCACCATGGTATTTTATCGTTTCGGGCAGTAGCGCCGAAGAAACTCTAAAGAACGAAGAACAGCTTGCACTGCAGCTGGAAGAAGAAATCGCAAGAGGGAATCTAAGTTCGTTCCTGGGAACTTCGATGTTTGTCCCTTCGTTAGAACAGCAAAAAAAAACCTATAAAGCCATGGGTGCTCTCTTGCCCCTGGCTAGCTTGCAGTACGAAAACCTTGGATTCCCGCCTGAATATGAAGATGTTTTTAATTCAGAATTCTCTGCCGGAGAAATTTATTACCCTCCCGAAGATGTAAGGTTATTGACGGAGGTTTCCAATCTTTGGATAGGTGAAATAAACGGAAATTATTATTCTTGTGTGTTTCCTTTTAATGCTGAAAATTTAAACGTATTTAAATCCATTGCAGAAGAACATGATTTTGTGCATTTAATCAATAAGGAAGAAGATATAAACAGCGATTTGGATATCCTTACAAGGACTATTGTGTTGTTGTTTTTTATTGCCTATTTTATTTTAGCAGTTATTATTTTTATTGTTTATCCTTTGAAAGAAAGCATAAAAATTTGCATAACTCCTGTTTTGGGAATACTTACTGTTTTGGCTGCCCTGGCTGTTAGAAATATTCCTTTGGGGTTTTTACCTATTTCTGCTCTTATTGTGGTTTTTGGCCTGGGGGCTGATTATATTATTTTCATGGCCGGCAGTAAAAACGGAAAAGATAAAAAACTTACGCGCCTTGCGGTGTTTTTATGTTTTTTTACTTCCGGCCTTTCATTCGGTATTTTATCTTTTAGCAATTTCACGCCGGTTAATATTTTTGGGTTTACTGTTGCGGTTGGGCTGGCTGCAGATTTTATTTTTGCAATGCTTTTGCAGGAAACGGCAGAAGAATAGACTTGTTCATTGATTCAGGACAACTCTAAAAATAGCAATACTGGAATAGTAAAACAGCAATCACGGAATAATCAGCCTCTTAATGATTTTATATAGTTTCATGCATATATCTGTCCAAAGGAGGCTGATATCATGCTGAATTTATTAAAACTCATTCTTTGTAAAGATAAAAACTTGCCGGCAGAAAAAACGCAAGAAACCAAAAAATGTATGCATTGCCTGCGGAGGGTTGATATTCAAGTTTCCAAATGCCCGCATTGCAGGAAAGAAGGTTTTCTATATTAGAAGGCAGAAACAGCAATTTAGGAATAGCGCAATAAATGAACTTTATATATACTGTTCATTGGACTTGTTCGACAACCCGGTTGGTTGTCTCACAAGTCCGGCATTTTTTAAGGCAAAGCCTTAAAAAAGTGCTGTTTTTCTAAGGATGTTGTTCA
>WRNF01000004.1 GCA_009776715.1 Treponema sp.
GATCCGGAATTAATTTCCCTTTTAAAAGAATCGGTAGAAAATTATGACATAGACGGATTGAATGATTGCATAACAAAAATTGCTGAATTCAGCTATAAATCACATCCGGATTTAGTTTCTTGGCTGCAGGAAAAAGCAGGGAAATCTGAGTTTGAAGCAATAAAAGAAAGGCTCGATACATTAGATAAATAATAGGATTAAAATTAGTTAGAATGGTTGATCTTTAGATAAAGTATAGGGAAAATAAGATAATGCATGATATAAACCGCAAACATATACACTATTATGTACTCTGTGTAGGAACATTTGCCCAACAGAAAAATATCCCTTATGTGGAAGCGTTTAATTATCTGTATAGGCATAAGGGCATTGAATTTTTGATTGAATGTTATGACGCGGAGCATACACTTTCCTTGAATGATGCAGTGGATGACCTAGTGCTTGTCTGCAAAAACAATGGGGGTTCAATAAAGTGAACCTATTCCATGGTTCCACTATGGAAATTGAAAAAATTGACTTAAATAAATGCAGGCCATTTAAAGATTTTGGCTGTGGTTTTTATACAACCCCACAAAGGGAGCAGGCTTTGAAAATGGCCAAAAGAACAGTAAGGATATTCCGGGAAGGAAAATCATGTATAACAGAATATTTATTTAATGATAATTTTTTAAAAAATTCCCAATACGGTAAAGATACCGCATTTTTAAATATTAAGCATTTTAATGAACCAAACAATGATTGGGCAAGATTTGTTATAAATAATCGAAATCACAAATTCACTGATATTAAAAGCCATGAATGTAATATTGACTGTAAGTACGATATTGTAATTGGACCGGTTGCAAATGATGATATAACTGCATTAGTTGATGTATACCTTTCAGGAATATTATCAGATGATGCATTAGCAAGAGAACTGTCATTCAGAGATTTAAATATTCAGATTTCATTTCATAGTGAAAAATCTTTACGTTGTTTGCAAAAAACAGGAACGTATTATGGCTGATGAAAAAATCAGATTCATGAAAGATTTTGTTACTACCGATGTCATTTTAGCCATTATAGAAGACACTGGAATTGCCGTTGAACAAGCAATGAAAGATTTTTATAATTCCGAAGTTTTTGATCGTCTCTGCGATACCGAAACCGGACTATACCGGGAAAGCGGTGGTTATGTATATGAACTGTACAAAACCGAGAAAAAACATGGGCGGCTTGTTCAAATAGAGCAATGATGACAAAAAATAAGCCTGTGTTTATATGAACGCGAAGGCAACAGTAACAACAATGTAAAATTAAGGCTTTTGAACCTTCATTCCTGCATTACTAAATCCCCAAAGCCCTCGTATTCTAATTCATTTTTTATAATTATTGGAATATTCCGTATGCACAGTGTCCTTCCCTGCCATTCCGTTTCAGCAATGGCCCGTTTTAAATATTTAAGCGAGCCAGGCAAAGCAGCAGCCAGCTTTTCCCAGTCAAATATTATTTTAGCTGCTTCGTTTATTGTTTCTTTTTGTTTTCTTATTTTTTGCAGTTCTTTTAACACATCTTGAACATTTTCGCTTTGCATTTCTCCATTGAAATAAAGCGTTATACTTTCAGCTTCATCTTTACGAATAACAATAAATTTTTCTTCCTGTACCATATAATTCAGGAACCCGGTAATCTCGAAAACTTCACGTACATTTTGGCACATATTTTTAATAATAAGCTTGTTGTTTTTTTCTGTCATCGATTTATGGGTATGGAGCAGTACTCTTATGCCCATGCTGGAAATGTACTCAAGCTCCTCCATATTAATAATTAACTTTGCTATGCCTTCTCCCAATTGCTTAATTTTTCGTTCCAGTAAAGAAGAATTAACCGTATCAAGCCGGCCAATCAGGGACAACACAACTGTTGATGGATCAATTTTAGTGGTTTCAATGTTCATATATACTCCTTTTTTTATGCCATAATTTTGTTAATTTGACAATATTCTTTTCATCCTTTCGGAAATAATCAACCGTATCCATGGTTTTTTTTACAAGAAATATGCCCAGCCCCCCGGTTTTCCGGTCTTTAGGCTCTGATTTGATGTCAGGAGCAGCAAATTCCAGCGGGTTAAAAGGGCAGCCATTATCGGAAAAAGCCAAAGATAATATCGTTGCATCCGGCGTTTCTTTAATGCTGCTGCTAACGGTAATTTTTTTTGTTTTTTCACCTTTATACGCATAAAGCGCAATGTTGACAAAAATTTCCTCGGCGGCAAGTTCTATCTGGCCGCGTTCATGCACAGGGCATTTATTTTCATCCAGTGTCCTGCCGATAAAGGCATTCAGTTTGTCCATACAGGATACCCTTGCATTTAAGGTAATGGATTGAGTAGCATTGCTGTCTTCAATCATTTGTATAAAATAGCATAATTTATGCTTTTTGTCAAATATAGGGTATATTTTGATAGTTCAATGCTTTAAAAAAATCATTTTTCACTTGACAATTTTTTAAAAAAAAGGTATATTTTTATTTATGCAGGATATAGGTGCCCTGAGGCAGCTTGGCTGTCATGATAAAAAAATATGGAAACCTCACGATTTTTTGCTTTATTTGGCACAGCTCTTGCATACACGAATTCACCAAAAAGATTGCCCAAAATTTTATTTCCATCTGCGGAAGGCACAGGATTGTGCATTGGTAATTTAGTTTTTAAAGGAGAAATGTGAGAGGAGGATATTTATGAAAAAACTAGCGGTTTTTTCTGTGTTTTTATTCTTGGCGGCAGGAGCGGCATTTGCTCAGTTGGCAAATGGTATTTACATTAATGCGTGGGGCAGGGGGGTCTTTGCGCCGTTATGGTTTGAAACTCCCGAAAAGCAGTACGGCGAAACCAGACCCAACTCCAGCGGAATTTTCAAGAACGGAACCGGCGTTACCTGGGATCCGATTAATATGCCCAGGGTAGACTTTAGGGTTAACGGAACCACGAATTATGTCGGTTTTACCGTACACGTCAACTCTGAAATGGTTACCGGAAATCCCGGTAACGGAGACAATGGGGCGCAGTTATGGGTGCGGCCCTTTGGCAACGACTGGATAAAGCTCACTGTAGCCAATCAATTTATTGATGACACGCTGCGGGGAAAGGTAACCACCGATACCGGGTTTGAGAATTTTGTGCTGGGTAAATCAATGATGGCTTTTTCAAACGGCATGGAACCTTTAAACCAGGACATAACTTTTAACCGTTTTGCCGGAGGCCGCGGCAACATGTCCAGCGCCAATGCCGCAAACACCTCTACTCATATAACCCCGGAAGCGCTGCTTTCCAATGTGTTTTTCCTGAGCAGTTCCCCCATAGACGGCCTATTCGTTGGTTTAATGCTGCAAGGCATGCTGCCAAAAGACGACATTAAAGAAACATGGCGGCAAATGCAGCTTGGCGCCGGTTATGTGATACCGAATATAGGCCATGCCCGCGTTCAATACATAGGCGGATTTATGGGAAAAGAGAAAAACGTTAACGACATGTACAGGATAAATGAGCCTTCCAAATTTGAAGCGGCCTTTGCACTGAGCACCGTAGAGGACCTTACGCTTGACTTGGGCTTTAAAATTTGGATGCCGGTGTCAAGATATGACGATACCAAGTCCTACCGGGGCCTGGACGTTGGGCTTGGGGCCGACTACCGTTTTGGCGCCTTTAACATTGCCGCAATGATGCAAGCTATGTACCTTGGCGCTTATACCGGCACCCGCGTGCATACCACTGCCAGCGAAGAGGGCAAGGATGGAGTGCATTTAATTTTTAACCTCATCCCCGCGTATGATTTAGATTTCGGCACCTTTGGTTTGAGCTTTATTTGGCAGACAAAGACTGCCGAGACAGATGCCGCCGGCAGCAAAGACAAACAAACGGCATGGTCGCGCTTCGGCCTGGGCGGCTGGTACAAGAAAGGGCTGCCCGGCGGTTACATAAAACTCGGTGTGGCTTATGCCTTTCCTTTTATTAGAACAGGCAACCCCTCTGTGGCGCTTCCCGGCGGGGGCTACGGTCCAGGTGATGAAAGGACAGGGCTGCACGGAAGGGGCATACTCACTATTCCCATAATTTTTGAGTATGCGTTCTTCTAAGGAATAGGAAGGGTACGTTTTTAAAATAGTGTACTAAGGGTAAATACCCTGAATGCAAGAAGCGGCTGCCATTAAAACCAGCTTTTGGCAAGCATCCGTTGGACGCTAAGGTTTTAAGACAGGGGCTTTTTGAATATTTTATGGAGGCATATAAAGTGAAGAAAAGATGGATAGTGTTTCCGGTTGCACTTGCAATAATAACCGGGCTAATGATCTTTGGCTGCAAATCCGATGATTCCGGAGAAAAAAAAGCCAAAGATGCCGACTATACGCTTGACAGAGGGGACGGAACTGAAAATAAAGCAGACACCACCCTAATCACTTTGAGATTTACTAAAAACGGCGCCGATTTCGTAGTGCCTGTCAACGGATTAGTTCTGGCAGACATAAGCGCTGTTCCAGGGACAACCGGTGAAATTACTCTGGTTAATTTAAGCAACAGCGAAGGACCGACACGTGTGCTGACCGTTAACGTTGTAAAACAGGGCGAAGTAAAGATTAAAGTTAGCAAAAAAGGCTTCGTAGCCGCTGAAAAGACAGTAATAGTGTATAAAAAACTGGGATTTCAGGAAGACAACAGCGTGACCATTGCCAACGTTGTAAACCTTGGCAAAACCCCGACAGCAGGCAGCTCCCTTAGCTTTGCCCGCTACGACGGCGACCCTGTAGCGGTTCTTACACCCGATTCTACCTCTCCCATAACCAGCATTAGCGCTGGTTCCCCGGCTTTTGAACATGTGCTTGCTACCTTTAGCCCTCCGCTTGACCTGACCGATAATGCTGACAATGCTAACGGAAAGCTTCTTTGGTTTGACATGGTGTGGGAAGGGTTTGGCGGCGAGTACACCTTTGCTAATGAATCCACAGCGGGAACCTATACCGGCACAAGGTATGATTTACACAACGTTGTGTTCCAACTGGTGCTTACCGCATCTGACAGCACCACGATAATTTTCCAGCAGACTTCAGAAACTCAGTCCGATCCCCCTAACCCGAATATTAAAAAACCGGTACGCTTCGCATTACCTGACCAAAATGACGATTGGGGCACGGGCCACGAAATAGTAGAGATAGCTTTATTGGTAACCGGGATGCAATTGAGAAATCCAACAAACAATATGGGTGCCTGGTGCGCTATTAACTCTGACCGCAATCCGGTTATTGAAGACACCTATATCAGCTCGCTGACAATGTTTTTTGCGCCTCCGCCTCCGCCTTTAGTGTTATATAAAGAAGGAGATGGCTGGGATGCCAAAATAGAAAATCCCAAATGGCAGTACGGCGATCCTGTTGACGCAAGCGACAATGATGCCAGTAGTGAGATAGTCTTTGATGAAGCACAGGACGGAAGAAAAAATGTAATATACTGGAATCCAATTGACATAACACAAATAGATACAGCTCAATATTCCTCGATATTTGTTTCGCACTCAGGCGGTGTATGGTGGGCCGGGGCCGGCACATTGTGGCTGGACGAAGGAACTGATGTGTACAACGATGATAATAGGGGAAGTGTCGCATGGGGTGAGGCTAGCTCATATGGCTCCGGAGGGGATACGCTTTTTATACCTATCAGTAATAACCTCAATAAAGAAAAGTTTATTGGAATATGGATACAGACTAATTTTAATCCGGCAGAGGAATTTACCATCACTGAAATAAGGCTTGAGTAGTATACAGTAGGGGAAAAGCTTTTCCCCTTGAATTTGCTTTACTTTAACCGGCCGCTGCGCTGCCAAGCGGAGTAAGCGGCCGGGCTTTTTGGAGGACAAAATGAAAAAAATAAAAAATACGGCAATTGCCGCTTGTGCTGTGTTCTGTGCAGTGCTGGCGTTTAGTTGCAACACTGGCGGGGGCGATATCGAGTCGGGCGCTTCGTATGACTGGAACTGGGAGGTTACAGACGATAAAAACCCGAATCAATTTGCGCCCGGCGTATCCACTTTGTTTGGGTATGACGTGCATCCCACTAAATATTCCCAGGCTTATAAGCTCAATGAACCCTACGTGTTCGGCCAGCCCGAAACAGGCTGGTACAAAATAGAAGAGGTGCTTCCCGGTTTGGAAGCAGTGGTAATGGAAGATGCTAAAGGCTACGATGAGTCCCTGGAATGGCCGAATAACAAGGGAAAAGGTTCCCTTGTGCCATTGAAAGTACCCAAAACAGTAAAAACAATGGGGCCGAAAGGCGAAGAGGTAGATGCGTTTTACTTTTACGGAACCATGTGGCAAAAAGGATCTGAATCAGAGGAATCGTCTGAATGGATAGAAAGGGATAGCGGCCCCACAGACCCAATCCTTAGCCCGAATGACTACCGCCTTGGTGCCGGATGGCCATCTATTTCTGTATATGCAACGCCTCCGGGCATTGACGAAGACCCTACCCAGGAAATTCGTAAAGCTTTTCAAGCCGGTTACGGCTATACCTTCTGGATAAAGCCGATGAAAGACTTTATTGTCTACCGCACATCGGTGGAAAATTGGGACTACCGGCCAAATGAAGGCCATGAGCCGAGTCATTGGTACGGCACAGGAACAGGACGGGATGGAACAGCAGACACTTTTACGCCCGCACCGGTAGGCGAATGGACGCAGGTTAAAGTTATTTACGATCCCTGGCACCCCGATTACAATGTAGGCATAAACTGGTGGATATGGACTTATGGCATTCAGCAGAATTACCAGAACGACAAGGAGCCTTACGATATTTATACAAGCCATGACAAAAATCATTCTATCCGTATTGTCTGGAACTTCCAATTACAGCATAACGGCGGAAATGAAGGAGGCAGTTCGGTTGAGTATTCAGTGGTAACCGGCAGGCACGAATACGAAGTGTATTTATACGGCCTGGAAATACTCCGTTATTAATGGGCCGAATGTATGAAAAAAGTATTATATTTATTAATGATCTCGTCAGTCCTGCTTTTAGCATCCTGCCCGGACGGCAATGATAATAAAACTCCCGGGACGCCTTCTGAAAAAGAAAAAACCTATGCAGATTTTGACACATGGAATGAATGGCTGGCGCATAAATACAATAAGGAATTTGGCTGGGATGCCTTAAGCGGCCTGGGCAGTCTAAAGGCGCCCATAACCCACGATATGCTTGCCGAAGAATATTTCTTTGCCAAAGGCCTTAACGCGGGCTGGAACCTGGGCAACACGCATGACTTGAACAACAACCCGCGGGCGGACAGCGGCCATTATGAAAAACTGCTGCCAGGGGTAAAGGCCGCAGGGTTTAACGTAATGCGCATTCCGGTTACCTGGGGCAGTACCGCAACCGGCACCGGCCATAATACAGAGCTGAGCGAAGCTTTGCTGGATCAGGTTGAACAGGCTGTTATTGCTGCGCATAATGCGGGCTTAGTGGTGTTTATTAATTCCCATCACGACAAGGCGTTTTTTAACCTTAATTTAGCAGGCGCAAGCTACAATGCCAGCGGCGAAAACGGCGTGGATTTTGTCTCTTACACCAATCGGTATATTGCCGTCTGGACACAGATAGCGGCGCGGTTCAAAGACTATGGCGAATGGCTGCTCTTTGAATCGATAAACGAACCGACAATTACCGACAGCAGCGGGACAATACGCTGGGACGGCGCCGAACCGGAATACCACGAGGTGATTAACCGCTGGAATCAGGCTTTTGTCGATACGGTTCGGGAAAGCGGCGGCAACAACGAAAAACGCTACCTTATATTTAAGTCCTATGCGGCCAAGCTGCAGCCCTCCCTTGTCCCTGCGAACGGATTTAGAATACCAACCGATCCTGCGGGAGAGGGCAGGCTGGTATATTCATTTCATTTGTATGTGCCGCAGCCTTTAGCTCTTGAAGGCCAGAATGCAAACTGGAGCAGCGGGCAGTCTGTTGTGTTTTCCGGTCCATTTGGGCAGGCAAGGGGAGCCTACCTGGTAAAAAACATTCCGGTGTTTATGGGAGAGACCGGGGCAACTTTCCACAGCCAGCGTACCGGAGAAGACAGCATTACAGCTAACAAGAACCGGATTTTAATGCTCAATGCGTTAGGCGCCGAAGCCCGCAAGTACGGCATTATCCCCTGTTTGTGGGATAACGGCGAGGCAACACGCAATGCGTATGCTAATCAGCCTAACGGTGAAACCTTTGCGCTTTTCAGGCGCAAAGCTGCCCATGACGATGATTTTAACAACTGGGGGCTGCCTATTGACCATACTAAAGTGGCCGGGGGCAGCAATGTTGGATCCACAGGAGGCAATGAAATGGCAGCGGGCAATGCCGCGTATGACGATCCGGATTTTGGCGCATATACCATTAAGGCATTTATTGAAGCTGTAAACGGTATAACAAGCAAGAACGACCCTGCATTTCCCCCTAAATTAGCCGAAAAATTAGGGCTATAGGGCCGCTAAAAATAGCGCAGAAGGGGAACCTTGTGTGCAAAAAACACCCAAGATTACAGCCTTGACTGCTGCGGCAGTCAAGGCAATTTTTGAAAATACCAGGGGCAGAAAGGAAGAGTAAAAGAGGAGTAAAACATGAAAAAAATGGTACCGTTTTTTGTTATTTTTACACTGGACTTGTGTATAAATTTGTCTTGCAAGCTCGATGACAACGGAAAAAAAATCGCCGGCCAAGTCCCTGGCCCGTTTAACATTAGCGCCATGGATTTTGTTAGCAATATGAAAGTTGGCTGGAATTTGGGGAACACCCTTGATGCTACTGTGGGAAACCTAAATTCGCCCATCACCCAGCTTGAAGCCGGTTGGGTTGGCATCGCTACCACCAAAGAAAATATTGACACACTAAAAAATGCAGGTTTCAATGTTATTAGAATACCTGTTTCCTGGTCAAAGGCCGCGGATTCTGCCAATAATTATGCGATTCGCAGCGACTGGATGCTGCGGGTAACCCGTATTGTAGATTGGGCAATTGAAAATGATATGTATGTCATCATCAACACCCACCATGACTCTGGCGATCAGGGAACGATTTTCAGGTTTCTTGATTCCAATGTAGAGGGTTCGCTAGTAAGGTTTACGCAAATTTGGAAGCAGATAGCCGAAAATTTTAAATGGTACGGAGAAAAATTAATTTTTGAGCCGTTAAATGAACCCCGCACAGGCAGCGACTGGGCTGGCACGCCTGAGCAGTACAATAATATAAACAGGCATTACCAGGCCTTTGTTGATCTGGTAAGGGCAAGCGGCGAAAATAACCGCTACCGGTTTTTGCTGTTCAACACCTATGCCGCCTCCCGCAATCCGGCCCCAATGAACGGCTTAATACTGCCCGAAGACAGCGTTAAGGATAAATTTATTGTTTCCTATCATGCTTATGTGCCTGGCGTTTTTTGTTTCCCAGGCAGGGTAGGCGACACTGATCAATGGAGCGAGGAAGGCAGGAGCGGCAGGGACGCGCTGGACATAACTGAACCCATGGACCGTTTTCATGAAAAATTTGTTCAAAACGGCATTCCGGTTATAATCGGCGAATTTGGAGCGGTAAATAAAGACAATGCCGCAGAGCGCCAGCGGTGGGTTGAATATTACACAAAAGCTGCCTGGGACAGAGGCATGCGCGTGATCTTGTGGGATAACGCCCAATTCGGTTCCGGCAGCTCAAGCACTGAATATTTCGGCTTGCTTGACAGAAGGACAAATCAATTTATCTATCCAGAACTGCTTGCCGGATTATTGAACGGCAGTAAATGAAGTTCTGTCTATGCAGTAGACAGCAAGCCGGTGTCCGAAAAGTTAGGAACTTCTTCGGACACCTTCCTTTTTATAAGTATTTTCGCACATTTTCGCAAGAAAATGGAGAAAATACAAGGGCTGGACGAGAAGTAACCAACTTCTCGGACAGCCCCACTAATTTTCAAGGAGAAATTGTATGAAAAAAGCGCTTTTTTCAACAGTAACGGGCATTGTGCTTGCAGCCGTCATTGTGCTTGCAGCCTGTAACAAAGAGGAGGCGAATGCCTCGGATCCTAATTATCCTGTCAATATCTCGATTTTTCACGAGACAGGAGGACATCCGCAGCCTGGAGCCGGCAACCCGATTTACCGGTATTTAGAAGACAAATTGAATGTTAGCTTCAGTTGGGATATTCTTGTCGGAGATGCCAAACAGAAACAGGGTGTTATGATCGCCAGCGGAGATTATCCTGATATTTTAGAATTAAGAGGCACAGAATGGATCGATGCCGGAGCGTTGATACCTCTGGAAGATCTCATTGAGCAGTACGGTCCCCGAATTCTGGCTCATTATCATAATGTATGGGAAAGCATGAGATCCGCCGACGGGCATATCTACTATCTGATTAATTTTGGCGTGTTCCATGGCATAGACCATGAACCTGATTTTAACCAAAACGCTTTCTGGATTCAGAAAGCTGTTTTGAAAGAAGCAGGTTATCCTGAAACCGTAACCATGGATCAGTTTTTTGATTTGATATCCGATTATTACCGGAAAAACCCCACTATTAACGGCCGGCCTACAATACCTTTTACCATTCTTACCCATGACTGGCGCATTTTTGAACTCTGGAACCCTCCGAACTTCCTTGCCGGTTATCCCAATGACGGCGGCATTGTTGATCCTTCTACATATACGTTCAGTACTTTTTTTACCAAGGATATTTCCAAACGCTGGTTCAAGAGGTTAAACCAGCTCAATGCGGACGGCCTTTTAGACAGGACAAGTTTTACCGACAACTACGATCAGTATTTGGCGAAAATTGCCGCCGGGCGTGTATTGGGCCAGTTTGTTCAGGGCTGGCAATTCATGTACTCGGCGGATCTGGCAAACCGGGACCGGGGTGAAAATATCCGAACTATGGCCCCTCTTCCTATTGTATTCGATGAGGGCATACAGCCCTGGTACCGAAATGTTACAATTCCGAATCTTTACCGGGGCATGGGGATCAGTGTCAGTGCAAAAGATCCTGTTAGAATTATCAGATTTATAAATGATCTCCTTGATGAAGAAGTGCAACGTACTCTTTACTGGGGTATTGAAAATGAGCATTGGCAGTGGAATTCTGAAGGCGTGCCATACCGCAGCGAAGAGCAAAGGGCTAATTGGCAAAACGATAACTGGCAGGAACAAAACCGTGCAAGGCTTATGGACGATATTTTTCCCAAGATACAGGGGTCTTTCTCGGACGGCTATCCCCATGACTTAACTCAGTTTTTTCCGGAACGGGAAGCCACGCTTTCTCCTGAAGACATCGAGCTTTTCGAGGCCTATGGCGTAACGAGCACCAATGAATTAATGGACAAGAATCCCCGGCCTAATCCGCCGTGGTTTCCTGTCTGGACATTGCCGGGACCGCCTGACGGTTCCGCCGCCCAGATTGCACAGGCCCGCTTCGAGCAAACCATGAGGCAGCGCCTTCCTCAGATAATTTTGGCATCGCCCTCTGATTTTGACCGGCTCTGGGATGCATATGCAGCGGAAATGGACAGCAATGGAATTGCCGACTTTGAAAGCTTCAGGCAGGAGCAGATTAACCAGCGTCTTATAGACTGGGGCATCAGGAAATAGCTGCGCTTTGTTCACTAAGGAATATTATGGCTGTATTATCGGGAAGATTTTTTTATAAATTAAGCCGCCAGAGGCAGCTTCTTTTTATGAGTCTTCCCATAATACTGTATGTTATTCTTTTTACCTATATCCCTCTCTGGGGCTGGACAATGGCGTTTCAAAATTATCGGCCATCGCAATCATTTTCCCGGCAGGAATGGGTTGGATTTAGGTGGTTTAAATTACTGTTTGAAGACAAGGTCTTTTTGCAAACCATTCGGAACACCATCGCCATGAGCGTTATTAACACGGCTTTGGGATTTTTTACAGCGATAGGTTTAGCCCTTCTGCTCAATGAGGTAAGGAAAACATTTTTCAAACGCTTTATTCAGACCGTTTCTTACCTTCCCCACTTTCTTTCATGGGTGGTAGTTACCGGGCTTGTGTCGGCTATGCTTAGCACCGATGACGGAGCGATAAATAATGTTTTGATGGCCATGGGCATTATTAAAGAACCAGTGTTATGGCTTGCTGAACCAAATTATTTCTGGGGCATTATTGGCATAACCTACATCTGGAAAGAAGTCGGCTGGAACACGATCATATACCTTGCAGCTATTGCCGCTATAGACCCTAATTTATTTGAGGCAGCGGAAATTGACGGAGCCAATCGGTATCAAAAAATGCGGCATATCACCCTTGCCTGTATAAAGCCCACTATTATCATCCTTCTTTTAATGAGCATAGGACACATTCTTGATGCGGGTTTTGAAATGCAATACCTGCTGCGCAGCGGGCCGGTAATGGACGTATCAGACACTATAGATATATATGTGATCCTATTTGGGATAAACCTTCGCAATTATTCGCTTGCCACCGCTGCTGGAATGTTCAAGAATGTGGTAAATATTTCTCTTTTATTTATTGCCAATGCGATAGCAAAAAGGACCGGCGGGGAACGCCTGATATGAAAAAATATACTAAATCAAAGATAGAAAATATTGTTTTTCACTCTTTTAATACCTCATTTTTACTTCTGATTGCCTTTCTTACCTTATATCCCTTTTGGAATACCATAGCCGTATCGTTTAACGATGCATTGGACACTCTTCAGGGCGGCATTAATTTTTTTCCACGGAAGTTTACCATTTTTAATTACGAGGTGATTTTCCAAACAGGGGCCATACCTCGCGCTTTTCTTATTTCCGTCTCCAGAACAGTTATTAACATGGTAACAAGCGTGTTTTTTACTGCCATGATTGCCTTTGTTCTTTCAAGAAATGAATTCCTTTTACGGAAACCTTTTACAATTATTTTAGTGCTTTCCATGTATGTAAGCGCCGGCCTTATTCCAACTTTTTTCCTGATACGTAGTTTGGGTATGGTCAATTCATATTGGGTTTACATAGTTCCGGGAATAGTTAACGGATTTAATTTTATCGTTATGCGAACCTATATGCGCTCCATTCCTGAAAGCATCATCGAGTCGGCCCGCATAGACGGTTACGGGGATTTTACTGTCTTTGTCCGGATTATTTTGCCTTTATGCCTTCCTGTGCTGGCGACCATTGCGCTCTTTGTGGCAGTCGGCTCATGGAACTCCTGGTTTGACACCATGATTTACAATTCCGGCAATGTAAACCTCCATACCCTTCAATATAAACTGATGGAATACCTGCAATCAAGCCAAAATCAGGGACGAAGCGCTGGGGATGCCGGGGCTATGGCTCTGTCTGCCCAGGCAGGAGCAGGCATGGTAACACCGGTAAGCATACGCGCTGCCGTTACTATAGTAGCTGCCGCTCCAATTTTATTTATTTATCCCTTTCTGCAACGTTACTTCGTAGTTGGCCTTAATGTAGGCGGTGTAAAAGAATAACCCCCCGCCAAGCTTCCGCTGCGAACCAACTACAAGGTAACTTTTGAAGCTATAGTTAAAAGGCCACGGATTAGCACGGATTTCCACAGATTTACACAGAGGAATATAGATTTCTAGGAGTTGAAGCTGTAGTTAATAGCCCACGGATTTACACGGAGGATTATAGATTTCTAGGACTGAAACCAAGAATAATCATCGGTTTTACACAGAATTTAAAAATAAAATAAAAAATCCGTGTGAATCCGTAAATGCCTCCCTTCGGTCGGCAAGTGCAAGGAAAATTATTGTACGTCGCCGCTAAAGCGGCTTGTACTACCGTGAAAATCCGTGGCTATTGCATATATGCCTTAGCGAGAGGCCTAAATGAAGTTATAGACAAGGTTACATTTCCGCTATTATTTCATTCTCTGCCTGAAGCATATCCGCGCTGATATAATCGCCTGCTACGGATGTTCCGTTTACCCTTAAGCTGCGGCAGCCGCTTTCGCGGCCTTCGGGATTTTGTACTGTTATGTGCAATTTTTTGCCGCGGAAAACTTTATCCACAGTAAAGCATTTCCATGAGGAAGGAACCGCAGGCGACAGGCGCAGGCCCTTTATGTCCGGCCTTAATCCCAGTATTCCTTCTATGCAGCCGACCATAACGGTGCTGGCTGTGCCGGTGAGCCAATGGACATGGCTGCGCCCTTCAAAAGGGCTGTCCACGCTTTCGGTAAATTGTGAATATGCATACGGTTCCGCAAGGCGCGTTTGGGCAATGCCGTTTTGGGCGGCGGGGCAGCTTTCCAGATAGTACTCGAATGCGCGGCTGCCTCGGCCCAGCAGGGCTTCTGCTAAAATTAGCCAGCCCTGGCTTTGCAAAAAGACGCTGCCGTTTTCCTTGGTGGAGGGGTTGAACAATAGTGCCAGGGCTCCGTCAAAAGCATGCCTGCGGTAAGACGGCGCCATAAGCCGGGCTCCGTATTTGCTGTTAAGCTGCTTATGCACAAGGTCAAGCACTGCCCTGCCGCGTTCTTGTGAAGCAAAGCCAGAGATTATTGCCCAACTCTGCGGGTTAAGCCAAAGGCTGGCTTCCGGATCGCCGGGTTTTCCAACCACTTCTCCATGCTCGGTGATTCCCCGCACAAAACGGTCGCTGTCCCAGCAGTGTTCTTCAATAACAGCGGCAAATTTGGTTTTTAATTCCGCCAGTTGCTTTTCTGTTTCAGCATCTCCCCTGTATTTTGCAAAGCGAATCATAATCTCAAAGGCATAATACAACTGCATTGCCACGAATACCGACACTCCGTTTGCGCCCAGCCGCAGGCAGTCGTTCCAGTCTGCATGCAGCCCGGCAGGCAGGCCGTGAATGCCCAGATGATTCATAGAAAAATCAATTGCTTTTTTCAGGTGTTGGTAAAGGGTGTCTGTTCCCTTGTCGGCATAAGGGATGTCTTCGTCCAGCAGGGCGGTATTGCCGGTTTCAGCAATGTACTTCCATACCGTAGGAAAGAGCCATAACGCGTCATCGGCACGGTAGGAGGGATGACCTGTTTCCATGCGGTAAGAAGCGTCTTCAGGGCTGTCTTCATGGCCGGGATTATGGCTGTATTTTACCAGGGGAAGCGCCCCGCCGTGGCTTACCTGGGCGGATACCATAAACCTGATTTTGTGCAAAGCCATTTCTGGGTCAAGATGGATAATGCCCTGAATATCCTGCACCGTATCACGGTAACCGTAGCCGTTACGCTGGCCGCAATAAACCAGCGATGCCGCCCGTGACCAAATAAATGTAATAAAACACTGGTAGGCATTCCATGTATTTATCATATTGTTAAAATTTTCATCCGGAGTTTTCACCAGCAACGATGACAGTTTTCCGTGCCAGTAATTTTTCAATGCATCAATTTCCCGGGCAGGAAGACCAGAGTCTTCATAACAGGAAATAAGGGCCCTGGCCTGGGCTTCCCGTTTTTGTCCCAGCAGGAATGCCAGGGAGGCGCTTTCGCCTGGTTGCAGGCAAAGAACCGTATGCAGCGCTCCGCAGGGGTTAAGGTTGTAGCTAAGGGTTCCGTCAAGGCGGCCTTTTTCCACGGAAACAGGCCTGCCGTAATCACGGTAATTGCCCAAAAATGCGGCACGGTCGCCGCAGTACGTTTCGGCTTTTGCCCCGGCAAGGCCAAAAAAGCGGGTATCCACCCGGCTTTCGTTGACGGCGTTCAGGCAGTTTTCGTTAATGGTTTGCAAAATGAACTGATCTTTAAAATAGGTGCGGGTGATAAACTGCGTGTACTGCAAATTAACCTGATCCTGCTCGTAGAAGCCTTCGCAGGTAAATTCAGCATAGCCAAAAACAGAAATTTTCCGCGGCTTTTTGCCGGTATTAATGACTTTAAGATGCCAAACCTCATGATCGGCGCCATGCGGCACATAATATGCCGCTTGGGAACGCAGATCGGCGTATTCCGCTTCCAAAACCGTATAACCCATGCCGTGCCGGCACACAGAGCGGTATTTATCCAAAGCTTTCCCCACCGGCTGCCATGAAGCTGACCAGAAATCGCCTGTTTCATCATCGCGCAGGTAGATGTAACGCCCTGGACGGTCCTGCTCGTTAAACCGGTAACGTATCAGCCGCCCCGCAGCGCCGCTTTTTACAAAACTGTAGCCGCCGGCATTATTGGAAATAATGGCACCATAATCCGGTGAACCAAGGTAATTTGCCCAAGGCGCCGGTGTGTCGGGCCGGGTAATAACATATTCCCGCGCCGTCTCATCAAAATAACCGTATTGCATATCTTCTCTCATATATTGTAATTATTTGTATCTATATATTTCCCATCACAACGGCAACTTCGTGGGATTTTCCGTCAGACAGCGCAGGCAGCACCCTGCTGTCCAGCGTTTTGCCGTCCATGCTTATTGATTGTACTCCTTTTTCCACGCCTGCGCTATTATCAACCTTGATTTGATAGATTGCTTTTCTAAAATGACGGGTCAGAGAAAAACCTTTCATGCCTGCCGGGATGCAGGGGTCTATCAGCAGGCCGTCGAATACAGGACGCAGGCCCAGTATATATTGCGAAATACTGACAA
Organism: Treponema sp.; assembly: GCA_009776715.1. The sequence continues at coordinate 16,578 of WRNF01000004.1, forward strand.
AGGCCCAGGCAGCGGTCCCGGTAAGCCATGAATTTTTTGCCTCGCCGAAACGCACTGCGTCTTTGCCTGCTATCATTTGGGCATACACATAAGGCTCTAGCCGCCGCACATCGCTGTCATCCTCGCGGTAAGCCGGGCATATTTTAGCATAAGTCTCGAATGCACGTGCGCCGCGGCCCAGCATGCTTTCAGCAATGGTTATCCAGGGGTTGTTGTGGCAGAAAATGCCCGCGTTTTCCTTGTAACCCGGCGGATAAGATGAAATTTCGCCCAGTTCAATATGGTATTCCTTGTATGCTGGCTGCAACAGCATTATGCCGTAAGCGGCGTCAAGGCGTTCTTTCACTGAATTAAGGGCTTCTTCCGCACGCCCGTCATCAAGCCCGATACCTGCCATTACTGCAAAGCCGTTAGGCTCTATAAATATTTTACCGTCACCGCATTCGTGGCTGCCAATCTTGTTCCCCATTGCATCATAAGCCCGCAAAAACCATTTCCCATCCCAGCCGTGCAGCTTAATTGTCCCGATCATGGCGGATATTGCATTATCGGCCATGTCAGCTTCGTCTGTGCGGCCAGTACGCCGGCAAATTTCAGCATAATCCAGGCCGGCATAAACAAAGAGCGCGGCGATAAACACTGATTCCGCAATGCTGCTTTCAAAGTTCGCTGTAGTCTGAAACGATTCACCGGGAGTTTGGGAAAAACAATTAAGGTTAAGGCAGTCGTTCCAGTCAGCGCGGCCAATGAGCGGCAGTCCGTGGGGGCCGGTATGGTTTAAAGTATAATCAAAGGAACGTTTCAGGTGGGCAAAAAGACTTTCGGCTAAATTTTCATTGTTATCGAACGGAACCTTTTCATCAAGGATGCTGTAATCGCCTGTTTCTTTGATATAGGCTGCCGTGCCGCAGATCAGCCACAGAGGATCATCGTTGAAACCTGAGCCGATCTCGTTATTGCCGCGCTTGGTCAGGGGCTGGTATTGGTGGTAAGCACTGCCGTCAGGAAATTGCGTGGCAGCAATGTCGAGAATGCGGACACGGGCCCGTTCCGGCACAAGATGCACAAAACCCAGCAAATCCTGGTTTGAATCGCGGAAGCCCATGCCGCGCCCAATGCCTGATTCAAAATACGAGGCGCTGCGCGACAGGTTAAAGGTTACCATGCACTGGTACTGGTTCCACACGCTTGCCATGCGGACCATGCGTTTATCTTCTGCTTCTACACTGAAGCGGCCTAACAGTGTATTCCAGTAATTTTTTAAGGAGGCAAGCGCCGCATCCGCTGCTTCTGCGGAACGGTATTTATCCAGCAGCGCCCTGGCAGGCGCTTTGTTGATGATGCCGGGACCGTCCCATTTTTGATCTTCCGGGTTTTCCAGGTAAGCCAGCACAAAAACAAAGGCCTTTGATTCGCCCGGTTTAAGCTGCAGCTTGATGTGGTGCGAGCCAATCGGCGACCATCCAGAGGCTTTTGATTGAGCGGCACTTCCCGAAAATACCGCGGCAGGATGGTCTAAGCCGTTGTAAAGGCCCACAAAGGCATCCCGGTCGGTGTCAAAGCCGGCGACAGAAACATTGACTGCCCACATCGCATAATGGCTGCGGCGTTCACGGTATTCAGTCTTATGGTAAATGCATGATCCTTCAATTTCAACTTCGCCTATGCTTAGATTGCGCTGGAAATTAGTCATGTCATCCCAGGCGTTCCACAGACAGAATTCCACAAAGGAAAACATATCAATATCCTTGTCATGGTTCGATTCGTTGCTCAGCGTTATCTTGTGGATTTCGCAATTATCGCCCAGGGGAACAAAAGAGCTTTGCATATAGGCAAGCCCGTTTCTGGCGGAGGATATGGATGAGTACCCTGTTCCGTGACGGCATTCATAGCGGTCCAGTTCGGATTTCATCGGCATCCATGCAGGCGACCATACATCGCCGGGCCTGCAGTCCGCGGGATTTAAGCTCTCGGGCTGAGGGCAGGAGTTATCCCTCAGGTAAAAATAACGCCCCCCCGCATCTGCAGGCGCGTTATTGTAGCGATAACGGGTCAGGCGCAGCATCCGGGCATCTTTGTAAAAACAATAGCCGCCTGATGTGTTTGAAAACAAGCTAAAGAAATTTTCACAGCCAAGATAATTAATCCACGGGTATGGAGTGTCGGGCCGGGTAATCACATATTCCTTTTTCTCGTCATCAAAAAAACCGTATTGCATACCATGCCTCCGATTATGCTTTAATTATACCGCATGCATGGGGGTTTGTCTATAACTTCAATAAAGGGGTCAGGGGTTAGGGGCTAGGGGGAAAATAACAAATAGCAAAGAGCAATTAGCAAAGCCGCTGTTCGCAAACGCAGCGTGATAGTAATATGCCAAGCT
>WRNF01000005.1 GCA_009776715.1 Treponema sp.
AAAAATGTGGTTGGAGTGAGGCGTGGGAGCGAGCCCGAAGGGCGACCGACCTAGCCGAACGGAAACCCGAGCCGCCGATTAGGCGGCGTAGCATATACCGTTTGTTATGTGAAGTGTCTGGGGCTTTATACACTTTTTTGTTTTATTCTGCCTATATTGTATTTTGGAGCTTTATTGAATAAAGTAAATTGAATAGATTTTTCAATTGGTTCATAATTGTGTTCACATACAGATGTTTCAAAATTAAATACGAGAGCTTCAACAATACTATTTCTATTTTCTATTTTACCGCCAGAATGATAAAAATGATCTTTTGTTATTATATTAAAATTATTCCAATATTTTTTTATCATATCATTTTGTCTATAATCATTATGATGCCAAGTTGACAAAATAAATTTTGCTTTGGTGTTTGATAATAGTTCATATAAATCATGTTCATCTTCGGCAGTCCAGCCATTGTAATAATCAACATAACGACCATAATACGGAGGATCGCAATAAATAAAATCATCTTCTGTAGCAAGGGAAATAATACCTCTAAAATCATTGTTAACAAATATCCAGTTATTGTCTATAAGTTGAGATACATTTGACACTTGATTGACGATTTTCGTAATATATGCCTTACTAAAGCGTTCAGGTTTTTTGCAAAAAGGAATATTCCAGCTCCCTTTTCCGTTAAATCTTATCATTCCATTAAATCCAGCCCTTGATAAGAAAAGAAAGTCTAGAGGATTAAACTCCTCATTAAATCTGTTCCTTATAAATTTATAATGTGTATAACCACTATCCTCTGCTGTTCTTAACATTTGCCCCTCTGTTTCTAAATATTTTTTTACTATAAGAGGGGTTATCTTATTATGTTTTATTGCATTGTAAAAATTGATTAAATGAGGATTAACATCTGATAATAAATAATCATTAAATTTAACATTAAACGCAACNACTCCAGTTCCCATAAACGGTTCTATCCACCTGCCTCGATGATGTTCCGGGATTAAAGCATTAATCCAAGGGATTAACTTNGTTTTTATTCCTTGACTTTTAATAGGCGGTATAATATTTTTACCCATTATTCCTCCCAGACCTTTTTGGAACAATTAACTCATTTTTACCTTTTCGATATGATACAAAATCGTATAGACTTCTGATTTTATCACCTTTTGAACCAGGCTTTACAATTTTATTATAATTTTTCCAATAATCATCAAACCATTCTTCACCAAGTTTCGAAAACATGCCTTGTTCGTTTTTAATGTCTTCAATATTGTTTATACTGCCAATATTTGCAGTATTACCGCTTCCGCTTTTATCACTTGCAATTTTCCATTTTTCAGCAATAAAAAAATCAAAATTCTTCACAACCGAAGGAATAGATTTTAATTGCTGTATTTTATAAGATGATGTTTCAATTATTTTATTGTTTTCAACTCTGTCATAAATAATCCCAAAACAAAAATGTCCAAGATATTCTTCATATGGAAATTGAATATTTTTCTTACTTGACCTATTAATAAAATATTCACCATGAGATCCTAATGTAAANCCATTGCATAATTCTCTATTGTCAGGATTTCTGTATGTTGTTTTAAAATCAACTGCAAATTTTATTNCGTCATCATTTTTATCTACAAAAGAAATATCAGGATAATAATTTTGATGATCAGCCAATACAATTTTATAATTATTTAATTCAGCAAATTCCAGTATTTTTGGAAAAAGATGTATTTCTAATATTTTNGATACNATTTTTGTNTCTGAAGATATAGTATATATATTCTTATATATATCAATGAAGCCTTTTACACTCCATTGACCGTTTTGAGTACTTACATAAGAAACAATGGTTTCAAGGAATTTCTGTAATTTTTCCTTAAAATCCTTCTTGTATTGTGTATACTTTTTCATACACTCTGATTATACCATAATTAAATTATTTTGGCGAGTACCTTTTATACTCTTTTTTTACCCATTTTTCCATTATTTTGCTATTTTTTAGTATATTTTCCCAGACATTTCGCATAACTCCAATTATGTGACATTTCCGCAATTTTCCAAAAAATGCCATAAAAATAAGCCTTTGGCCGTTCTTTGGATCGTGGGCTTGCTTTTTGGACAATTTAATAATACAATGAAAATAAATTAGGAGAAGAAAATGCTAGTAGTTAATGGTTTTTTAGAAAATGGTGTATTTGTCCCCGAAAACCCCCTTTCGGTTATTGAGGGTAGGCAAAAAGCGGTTTTACGCATCGAATATGAAGAAAAAAATCAAGAACGAATGAACCTCCCCGCCCTGAAGGGCGGCGTATCATGTTTGTGTTACTAACTTTACTTGAGGTTCGTTCTGTAAGGAAGTTTATTAATTGTGGGGTTTACTACCATTTATTCTAAGCGTTATAAAAATTTAACCGCCCTGAAGGGCGGGGTATTAAACCCCACTGCGAATAAACGCATGGAAGGAATTTAGCCAGTCAATAAGAGCCAGCGATGAAGTTTTGGAAGGAGAACCAGAGCGTATCCGTTTCAGAACCCCGGAGGAAATTGCCGCTCTTTATAATTTACATCCCTGTAAATGAGTACGCTCTACAGCCACTCTAATTGGCCAGCCAAAAAAAAGGGTCCACGGATTACGCAGATTTTCGCAGATTAATTTTATAGGCTTTGCCTTTAATCCGGCGTATATTTCCAAAAGCTGAAAAGACCTAATAGAGAGTAAATTTTATATGTTCCCGCTTTGCTTCCTCCCTTAGTATATTTATCATTAAACAAAAAAACAACCTCTAGTTCTTGGCCTATGGGACCTATACTGATACCATCAAATGCACTGTTACCTATTGTAACGTTTGCACCAATCCTAATTTTACTAACAGAAGTTATCCTCCCCCAGGGAGTCACCCAAGAACGAAATGCCCCGTAACCAATGATTCTAACACTATCAGGAAGCCACACGCTACGTGCATTATTACCATAATATGCCCAATCCCCAATACTAGTTACGTTGGGCGGAATCCTTATGTCTTCTTTATTAAAAGCTATACCATAAAATGCCTTCGCTCCAATAGTAGTAATGTTATTACTATATTTCACATTGGTAAGAGGATTATTCATAAACGCCTCATCTCCAATTACCGTAACGCTATCAGGAATTGTCACACTGGTTAGACCCTTGGACTTAAACGCTCCTGTACCAATTGCAGCAACCGGTTCATTCCAAATAGTGTTGGGGATTACAAGATTTTTGTTATTGCCGTTATACCCTGTTAATGTGCCGTCTCTTGTCATTGTGAATAGGGTAGGAGTGTCCCAATCTTGCTGAGGTATTGCCATTATCTGCAATAATCCGGAACGGGCGGCGGTTTCGGCAGGAATGCCGTTGACACTTGCCATGCGTATGCTAAGGCGGTCGGTTATGCCGTCTGCCTTTACCCTGAAGCTTACCTGGTTCATGTCATTGGAAACACTAGCCTCGGCCCCGCTGAAGAACCTAAGCGTGCTGGATGCCCGGAACTCTGTTCTGCCGATTATCTCGCCGCGGCTGTTTATTAACTCGGCAACAATATTATAATTTTCCGTCTTGCTGTCAAAGGCCCTTAAATTGGTTATGCTTTGCTGCGGCCAACTCCCCAGCCCCCATGTCTGGCTTCTTCCTGTTGCATTAAATCCATTGTATACCTCCTGCAAAGCACGTTCCACCGAATTGATGTAGGGGCCAAAAGCGCGCAGGTTTGTTTTAATGCTTAAAGTTTGGGTTTCGCTTGCATAATCAATAGGTCCTGGAATAATTTCGGTTGAGTAAAAAAGCGTATACGGCACAGGGGTTTTATTGAACAGGCTGTGAAAAAATTCTTCTGTTTCAGTAAGCCGTGCTACCCATTGCCTCCGCCACTCAATATCGCTCCTGGTATTCTGCCCAATGCTGGAACCGGAGATATTGGCGGTTATTATCGAAGACCGGCTCGCTGCTTCAGCCAATGAGGGATCAAGCGTATTAGCTTGGAAATAGTAACTTAAAGCGGCTACTTCGGTTCCCTGCCTTTGGGCTACAATGCCCTGTGCAAGGGAGGCCTGTGCGTTAATCGATTGCTGGGAAGTGCCTGCATTGAGTTCGTTTTTTGCATTTTCGGTTAACTGTACGCCCATTTGCCCAAGTAGTTCCGCAGATGCTTTTTTTATTGCGCTATGGTCATCAAGCTGCGCTACAGTGCAGGTTCCGGAATAAGAAGCAATGGTTTTTGCGTTAGGCGTTGTGTCAGTAACATTAATTTGCAAAGAATAGCCGGTGGAAGTGCGTATAATTTCCCCCGTCATCATATATCCAACCTGGGCAACATGGCCAAGCCGGACAATGTCAAAATTATCTTCATAAGCAGGATCAAGCGTTTCCGCTATCACTTTATCCATAGCAACTCTGTCAAGCACCGATATTGCCGAATATTTTGCAATATTTGTTACTAATATTCCCTGAACCAAAGTTGACAAATATGCCTGATGTTCGTCAATCCCCCTGCTTTGCGGCACAAGAATGCCAAGCCGCATTCCACTGCCGCCTTGACCGGTAAAATACAATGCCGATGTTCCGCTGTTTGCGCCAGTTGCCGCACCCGTGTTCGGCGATGTGGAACCGCATCCAATTAACAAGCTTAAAAAAAGCCCGTAAAAACTAATGAATAAATTTAAACTTTTCATGTTTTTTTTCCTCTAAACATAAATGAATTACTGGTATTAAACCATAATAGTCTACTATTAATAATACTATAGGTTATCAACAGTACATTGTCAAGGGTTAATATCAATATACCATTATTCCAGGGGGCATTATTAACCAGAGAGCATTAAGGGATTCATTGTCTGCCAATATCAAGGCGAGAAGAGAAGCCCTAAGAATATCACAAGAAAAACTTGCTGAAATGGCGGATGTATCGATTCAGATGATAAAAAGGATAGAAGGCCGCCGGACATGGGTTAGCGATTCAATGCTGGAAAAACTGGCTCAGTCGCTGGGAGTCTCTGCTTTTCAATTGTTGGTTCCGGCAGACAGGGCTGCATTAGATGATGATAACGCAGTAAACAGCATCATGCTCAATAATCTCCGGCAGAACATTCAGGACAACATCAACTCCCATTTTGACCGGCTCCTGGCACAAAAGAAGTGATGCAAACATCATCCGCTCCCTGCCAATAGTGTAAGCCTAATTGTTCATTTTTTACTTTGTTTCGCTTTATATCTAATCACCTATATTGCGTTTTTCGGAATCAAAATTCACTCATTGCCCAAAAATATGATATTTTGCAAACAAGCCCCCCGCCAAGAGATGCAGCCGTATGGCTGTAGGTGAAAAAAACTAACACGGCGTGACGCACAGTAAAAGCTAACAAGATGAATAAATGCGCTCAGAATTTATTCTGAGTGTGCGTCCGCAGCATCCGCTGCGAACCAACTCTTTGGTAACTTGTGCTGAATATTCAAAATAACACGGATTAGCACGGATTTCCACAGATTTACACGGATTATTTTTAAATTTTAATTAAAAATCCGTGTAAATCCTTTTAATCCGTGAAAATCCGTGTGCTATTGTTTATATGCCTTAGCGAGAGGCCTAAATGAAGTTATAGGCAAGACAAAGACAACGATGGTTCTATCAGCATTGTTTCTTCGTCATAGGTGTTAAAATTTTTTAATTTATGCTAAAATCATCAAACCTATGAATTCCCAGAGCTTAAAGCCAGGCGTCCGACTAAGAGGGATCATTTCGGGCCAATCTGTCCAGATAATAACAACTCAGCCCATTGGTGATGATGCAATCGAAGTGATTTTCCGCAAGAATGATGGCTCTGTAGGTAACCAACTTCTCTATTCAGATAACATGGCTGCCCTCTCCATAGAAACTGAAAATCTCCCTTGGAAATTTGACGCTGATGCCGCCCAGGTACGGCTTACTTCAGAAGCGTATAGGATAAAACTGGCTCACCTTTTCGACCCCCATCTTGCTGTGTATACTTCCGTTATCGATCCGCTGCCTCACCAAATAACTGCTGTTTATAAGGAAATGTTACCCAGACAGCCGCTGCGTTTTCTCCTTGCCGATGACCCCGGAGCCGGTAAAACCATCATGTCCGGCCTTCTCATCAAGGAACTGATAGTTCGCGGGGATTTAAACCGCTGCCTTATCGTTTCACCGGGGAATCTTGTTGAACAGTGGCAAGATGAACTATATAGCAAATTTCAGCTTGATTTTGAAATCCTCACTAACGAGATGCTGGAATCATCCCGAAGCGGAAATGTGTTTGCCGAAAACCAGCATCCTTACCTTATTGCCCGTTTAGATAAACTTTCCAGAAGTGAAGAAATTCAAAAAAAGCTGGAATACTCTGAATGGGATCTTATTATCTGTGATGAAGCGCATAAAATGTCCGCCACTTTATCTGGAGATAAAGAGCAGCATACAAAGCGGTACAATCTTGGAATATTACTTTCAAAGCAAACACGGCATTTTTTATTGCTCACTGCAACACCGCATAACGGTAAAGAGGACGATTTTCAATTATTTTTACGTTTGCTTGACGGAGACCGTTTTGAAGGAAAAAATCGAAGCAAAATAGCAACAAACGCAAACGATATTATGCGCCGGCTTGTCAAAGAAGAGCTTTTAACTTTTGATAGTATGCCGCTTTTCCCGGAACGCCTTGCTTATACTCTAAAATATGAACTTTCTTATCAGGAAATGGAGCTTTACAAAAAAGTTACTGATTATGTCAGAACCAGTTTTGACATGGCGCAGAAAGTTCTTGATCCAAAACGCGCTCATGCAGTAGGTTTTGCACTCACAGTTTTACAGCGCCGTCTGGCATCATCTCCAGAAGCAATATATCAATCGCTGCAGCGCCGCAGAGAACGCCTTGAAAAAAAACTGGAATTTTACCAGACAGCCAGGGATTTACATGAAACAACTTTGGTGACTGATTTCACAGAGGACTTCACTGAAGAAGACTGGGACGATTATGAAGAGGCTTCTGAAGAAGAAATCAACAGGGTAGAAGGATTATTTCTTGATGATGCAACGGCAGCAAAAACCATAGCAGAGCTTGAAACAGAAATACATACTTTAAGCAAGTTGGAAATTGAGGCAAAACAATTGCTTCATTCTGGAGTTGATAAAAAATGGGAACAACTATCCGTAACATTACAAGACAATTCTCTTATGTTTGAGCGGGAAAGGCGGGAAAAAGTAATCATATTTACTGAACACAGGGACACTCTAAAATATTTGACAAACAGAATTCGTTCCATGTTAGCCAATGATGAAGCAGTTATTACCATACAAGGCGGCATGCGCCGGGAAGAACGAAGACTGGTTGAAGAACGATTTAAAAATGAGAAGAATGTTTCTGTATTGGTTGCCACTGACGCTGCCGGCGAAGGCATTAATTTACAGAGCGCGCATTTAATGATTAATTATGACTTGCCCTGGAATCCTAATCGACTTGAACAGCGTTTCGGACGCATCCACAGAATTGGGCAAAAGACCGTATGCCATCTTTGGAATCTTGTTGCAAAAGATACCCGTGAAGGCGATGTTTTTACCCGGCTTTTTGAAAAACTTGACAGAGAAAGAGAGGCCTTAGGCGGTAAAGTATTTGATGTATTAGGAAAAGTGAACTTCGGAGACAGGCCATTGCGTGAACTTCTGATAGAAGCTATACGTTATGGCAATAAACCGGAAGTTCGTGCAAAACTTGAACAAACAATCGATGGCGCTTTAGATCGCAGTGAATTGGAACGCCTTATTGCGGAACGTTCCCTTGCCGGCCAAAGCCTGGGAATTGAGCAAGTACATGAAATCCGCGAAGACATGGAACGAATAGAGGCACTGCGTCTCCAGCCTCATTATATTGAAAATTTCTTTGTTGAGGCTTTCCAGAACATGAAAGGCCAAATCCGCAAGCGGCCTGACCGCCGTTATACGATTCCTCATGTGCCGCGCATTTTGCGGGAAAGCCGTTCACAAATCGGGGTAAGCTATCCAATAGCCAAAAGTTACGAAACGGTAACCTTTGAAAAAGAATATGTCCATGTTGAGGGGCATGCCGATGATGCAGCGTTGATCTGCCCGGGCCATCCATTGCTGAGTGCGCTAATTGGTGAAATTCTGGAAAAAAATCAAAACCTTCTTAAGCAAGGTACAATCTTCATTGATGATACAGCATCAGGAAAAAAAGACCGGCTGCTTTTCTTTGTAGAAGATATTCTTGAGGATGGACGAATTGATAGTGCCGGACGCCCTGTAAAGGCATCTCACCGTATGCATTTTATCGAAATTTATAAAGACGGAACGGTAGAATCAGCCGGCCCTGCCCCCTATTTGAATTATTCAATGCCTTCGCAGGAAGAAATTATTTTAGTACAAAATCTTATTCAATCAAATTCATGGTGGGGCCAAGATGCCGAATCNCTTGCCAAAAATTATGCAGTTACAAAGCTAATGCCTGGTCANCTGAAAGAGATTAAAGATCGGCNTATTGCTTATGTGAATAAAGTTGAACAGGANGTAAAAAACAGGCTCAATGCGGAAATACAGTATTGGGATACCCAGGCAGGCATAATGTCAGACCAGGCAGCCTTGGGCAAGCAAAACGCCCGGCTTAATGCGGACAAATTCAGGGAGCGGGTAAATACCCTGGAAATACGCCGCAATAAACGCCTTGCTGAACTAGCCCTTGAACGGAACATTGTTTCAAAACCGCCTACTGTTTTAGGCGGGGCATGGATTGTGCCTCGTTCCATGCTGCCCTTAAGTCAAGCAAACGTACCAACAATTTCCACTGAAGCAGGCCGTGATGAAATTGAGCGTATAGCCATGCAGACAGTTATGGATATTGAACGGGAATTAGGTAATATTCCCAAAGATGTCAGCAAAAATAATTTAAGCTTTGACATAGAATCCAAAACCCCGGAATCTACATTGCGATTCATTGAAGTAAAAGGCCGGGCAGCCGGTAATAACGATGTAACAGTAACGCATAATGAGATGGAAGTTGCAACCAATACCCCAAATAAATGTATTTTGGCAGTTGTGATTGTTGATGACAATAAACGCAACGTAACTTATTTTATGAACTGGATTGATTCCGGCCCGTCTTTTGCAGAAAGCAGACGAAGTTTAGATTTAAAGAAACTTCGCCAAGTGGCTCGTGTGGTACTGGAAAAGGAAATTATTGTATGAGGGTAAATAAATGCTAAAAAAACTAATAATTCGGAATTTTAAAGCTATTGTGGATATGACAATAGAGTTTACACCATTGACGGTATTGATTGGAGAAAACGGCTGCGGGAAAACCACGATTTTACAGGCGCTTGATTTTTTACGTTCAGCGGCATCCCGAGATATACCTGAATATTTACGGGAGAAAGACTGGGATTTTCACAACCTTAAATCGCTGTGTAGTGGACTGGTTGATAAACCAATCGAGTTTATCTCTGAATGGAATTTTCCGGTTAATGGAAAGCCCCAGACAATACAATGGGAATTTTCTGTTGATGTCATTGCAAGTGACAATGGTAATCAAAATGGAAAATATATTATTAAAGAAAAAATCATTCGGCAGGCAGATGGAAGTATGATTTTGGTATACCCTGATTCTCTTGGACAAATGAACATTCAATCATCCGCACTGAAGTATGCCGCTGGAACTTCCTGGAATACCGATGAAATGGATAAACTGTCATTTTTTTTATCACAGTCCGTAAACTTTGAATTACTGTCACCAGACAGACTGCGCAGCGGAAAAAAAATGCCCTTTTCCAAATGCATTGGCGCAGGCGGAGTAACGTCAGCATATTTTATTCATAAATTAGAGAGACCGGAAAAAAACCTGTTGAATACAATCGTATCTGATCTAATAGATACAAAAGTTGAAATCCAAACTTTTGATCAGGGCAGCCGAGTAGAACTGATTCTTGTTACCAAGAAGGCAGGCGAAACCATGTATATTGAGTCCGAACATATAAGCGATGGCATATTGCGGATAATTGCTTATGCTGCTATAACAATGGATACAATTAACAAATCTGCCAATGCCAATAATGTGTATGCAGCAGAGCCTAAAAAAGCCTATATTGATGATATTACTACATTACAGAATGGTTTTGTTCTCTTAGATGAAATAGAAGACGGAATAAATCCTTACTTGTCAGAAAAGATACTTTTACTATTGCGCAGCCATGCCAAAAAAGAAGAAAAACAAGTTATTCTTACCACCCACAGCCCGGTGATGCTGAATGATTTTGAGCCTGAAGAAATTGTCTTCTTGTGGAAAGACAAAAGAGGCTCAGTACATTCAAGAAAGTTTTTTGATACTGAAGAGATGCGTGAGCTATTAGAAGCCCTTAACCCTGGTGAAGTATGGATAAATCTTCAAAAAGATGAAATCTTGGAAAAACTTTCTTGTACGAATGAGGGAACAAAGTGAAAATAATGGTTTGTTGTGAAGGTATAACAGATATTGGGCCAATAACTGCATTTATGAAGAAATGCGTGCCTGTTCTAAAACTGGACATTGATTGTAAAACTCATTCAGAGCTGCGAAAAACGACATTACTCAAGTCTGAATTGCCCAGAGGATTCATAAAGGAGGGCAAAAGAATAAATAGAATTGCTTATATTCGACGTTTATGGCATGAAGCTAAAAAAGCTAAGTGCGGGCATATTGGGTTACATCAGGATTTGGATCATCAAAAAGCAGAAAAAGTATACCAGGATATACATGAAGATTTTAATAGTATCCTTCCTTCTTCCATTAAACGAATCGCCATTGTTCCCAAAGAAATGACAGAAAGCTGGCTTCTCTCTGATGAAAACGCATTTCCTGCAATTCCCAAAGAACCCAGGTTACCAGCAAAACCGGAGGAACTATGGGGGCAAAAAAATAATCCTCAATCAGATCATCCGTATAATTACTTTGTCAGAGTATTAACTCAATTTAATTTGCCGGACAATCACGATACCTACACACAAATTGCAGAAAAAACAGACATAGAAATTTTAAAACGCTGCTGCCCAAAAAGCTTTTGCCTGTTTCACAGCGACATGCAAACCTTCATTCCCAAGGAAGGCGCCCCATGAAAAAGAAGCTCATCGAAGTAGCCTTGCCGCTGGAAGCAATTAACGCAGAGGCCGCCCGTGAAAAATCCATTCGTCATGGGCATCCTTCTACGCTGCATCTGTGGTGGGCACGCCGTCCATTGGCAGCTTGCCGGGCGGTGCTTTTTGCATCTATGGTTGATGATCCATCCAGCCATCCCGACAAATTCCCTAGCACAGAGGCTCAGGAAAAAGAACGCCAGCGTCTGTTTAACATTATTGAACGGCTCGTAAAATGGGAAAACATAAAAAAGGAAGATCTCTACAAAGAAGCTTATGAAGAAATTCTTAAATCCGCTGGTGGCAAGCCGCCGCCCATACTCGACCCCTTTGCAGGCGGGGGTTCAATTCCCCTGGAAGCCCAACGTCTGGGGCTTGAAGCCCATGCAAGCGACCTTAATCCGGTAGCGGTTCTTATTAATAAGGCGTTAATCGAAATTCCGCCTAAATTTGCAAACCGTCCCCCGGTAAACCCGGAGGCGCAGAAGAAAATCGGCGCAAATACCGAATGGAAAGGCACCGCTGGGCTTGCAGAAGATGTGCGGTACTACGGTGAATGGATGCGGCAAAAGGCCTTTGAAAAAATCGGACATTTGTATCCAAAAGTACAAGTTCCTGCAACTGCTACAGAAAAAAGCTATGAAGCTACGGTGATAGCCTGGCTTTGGGCGCGGACGGTTGAATGTCCGAATCCGGCGTGTGGCGCCCAGATGCCTTTAGTCCGATCTTTTGAGCTTTCAAAAAAGAAAGGCAAGGAAGTTTTCGTTAGTGTAGGGAATAGGGAACAGGGAACAGGGAACAGGGAACAGGGAACAGGGGTTGTTGTTAGAGAGCAAAACGTGTTGATGTCAAGCTCAGATAACGAACAAGAATTCCCCCGATCCCCGATCCCTGATCCCCGATCCCCAATTAAATTTGAAGTTCAGCATGGTACAGGAAAAGTGCCGGAGGGAACGGTAAACCGGAATGGGGCGCGGTGTATTTGCTGCGGAGTTACGGTTCCCCTGCAATATGTTCGGGTTAAAGGCAAGCAGGGGCGTTTAGGCGCACAGCTCATGGCAATAGTTGCCGAAGGCCAGAATGGGCGTGTATATCTATCACCTAACGAAGAACATGAAAAAATAGCTGATGTACATAAGCCGCACGATTATCCAGACGGTGCATTACATGGCAAAGCTGCAGTTAATGTCCCGCTTTATGGCTTGAGTAATATTGCCGATCTATTCACCCCTCGCCAACTGACCGCTCTGGTAACATTCAGCGATTTAGTGAGCGAAGCGATTAAGCAAGTTGAAAAAGACGCGGGTGTGGGGAACAGAGAAGAATATAAACCACAGAGGACACGGAGTTACACAGAGGAAAGAGAAGATGTGAATATAGAACTCCGTGAATCTCCGTGGTTAGAAAATGAAAAAAGCCTTGACGAAGGAGGTACAGGAGCCAAGGCTTATGCTGAGGCTGTGGGTGTGTATTTGGCTCTTGCTATAAATAAATTACTTGATAGAAATTGTGCATTTTCGAGCTGGCAAAATATTGGCGATAAAATTCGTGGCGTTTTTGCCAGACAAGCAATTCCCATGGTTTGGGACTATGCCGAATGTAACTTATTTTCTGATTCATCAGGTAGCTTTGATAATTATTTTGATTTAATGATTAAATGTATTAATAATTTTCCAGCATTAACAGCGACAATTGTAACCCAAAAAGATGCAACACAAAT
The DNA here is from genome assembly GCA_009776715.1 of Treponema sp. The sequence continues at coordinate 12,862 of WRNF01000005.1, forward strand.
TTCTTTCAATGATCCTATAGTCATTTCCACCGACCCGCCCTATTACGATAATATCGGATATGCTGATTTATCAGATTTTTTTTATATATGGCTGCGCCGTTCACTCAAAAATGTATATCCACAATTATTCTCTACCATGCTTGTTCCTAAATCAGAGGAATTAGTTGCCACACCTTACCGTTTTGATGGCAGCAAAGATAAAGCAAAGATATTTTTTGAAGAAGGAATGGTACAGGTTTTCAGGCGAATGAGGAAAACTGTATCACAGGATTATCCTCTAATAATATACTATGCTTATAAACAAACTGATAGCGATGAAGATGATGATACGGGTAATGCAGATACTGCATCATCAGGATGGGAAACCATGCTCAAGGCAATCATTAAGGCTGGTTTTTCCATTACAGGAACATGGCCATTAAGAACAGAACGTCCTGGTCGGACTGTTTCTTTGGATTCCAACGCCCTTGCTTCTTCTATCGCTATTGTCTGCCGTCCCCGTCTGGACAATGCTGCCGAAATTTTCCGTAAAGAATTCCAAAGCGAACTCCGTGAAGCGCTAAAGACCGGTTTGCGCGATTTACAGTCGGGGAACATTGCCCCGGTTGATCTGCCCCAGGCTTCTATTGGTCCGGGTATTTCAGTTTATTCAAAATACAAGCAGGTTCTGGATGCATCTGGCAAGCCACTCTCCGTTCGCCAGGCTTTGGAAATGATAAACCAGGAGCGTTATGCTTTTTTGACTGAACAATCAGGAACCCTGGACGGCGAAAGCCAGTTTTGCGCCACATGGTTTGAGCAGTATGGTTTCAAAGACGGCCCCTACGGAGATGCCAATACCATTATGCGCCCGCTTATGGCAAGCGAACAAAAATTAAAAGATTCACGTTTACTTGAATCAAAAGGCGGAAAAGTCCGCCTGAAACGCCGGGACGAACTTTCCTTTGACTGGTTTTTAAAAAGTGCCGATATAGTCTGGGCTATTGTTCAGCATCTATGCCATGCTTTAGATGAGGCAGGCGGCAAAGACAAATGCGCTGCATTGATGGCAAGCCTTTCTGCTGATACCATTGAAAAGGTTAAAACCCTGTCATATCGCATCTATCAAATTTGCGAGCGAAAAGGCTGGGCAGATGAGGCTTTGGTGTATAACAATCTGGTTGCAGATTATGCTAAACTGGAAGGAGCGGCCAAGGCAGCACAAGAGCCTAAACCGGTTCCGAGAGACTTGGAATTTTAACTAACCCTTGACAAAAATATACAAACTTTGTATAGTAAACACCTAAGGAGCCCCGTTTATTGGAGAATTTTGCGGTAAATAACCGCAAAATTCCACAAGTCCGACAGGCTCCTAGGAGTTATTGTATGGCATTATCAACGGTAAACATCTCTTTTCAAAATGATTTATTATCTCAAATTGATCAAATTGCTCAAAATGAAGCCAGAACCCGTTCTGAATTAATCAGAGAGGCGGCAAGAATTTATATTGAAAGAAAAAAGAAATGGGAAAGCATCTTTTCTTACGGTCAGAGTTTATCCCAAAGATATAATTTTACAGAAGATGATGTAAATAAAGAAATAAAAAAATACAGAGCAAAAAAAAATAAATTATGAAAATTGTATTGGATGCAAATATATTTATATCATCATTTTTTTGGGGCGGTAATCCACAAAAAATAATTGAAAGAATTATTTCGGGAATTGATGAATTATATATAACAAAAGAGATCTTGGATGAAATTGAAGGTGTGTTAAAAAGGCCTAAATTTCATGCAGATAATGACGGAATTAATTATTTTATTAATTCAATAGAGGAAATTGGAAATAAAATAACACCGCAAAAATTAGTTATAAATATAAGCAGAGATATTACTGATAACAAATATATTGAATGCGGTATAACAGTTGATGCAGATTATATTATTTCAGGTGATGTTCATTTATTGGAACTAAGAGAATACAAAAATATAAAAATAATNAACGCAAAAGATTATTTAGATATTGTAAGGAGGAAGCCATGACNAATTGTCCCTTACCCTGGCGGCAAATTGCAGAACCCCGCTCCGATGTTGCCCAGGGCAGTTACCAAAAATCAGAGTTTGCCGCAGACTTGTCTCAGGTGCTGCATGGAAAAGCAGTTATNGAATACCAGGACCCGGTTGAATTCTTTGACCGTACCTATATTACCGACGGCATGAAAGGCCTATTGGTAAAATCCGCAATGCGTGTTTGCGGCAAAGGCGGCGAGCCCGTTATACAGTTAAAAACAGCATTTGGCGGCGGCAAGACTCACAGCATGCTGGCCTTATATCACCTAATGCGTTCGGAAAACCCGGAAAAACTGCATTATATTCCAAAAATATTTTCCGAATCAGGAATAGACATTAAGGCGATGCCAAAAGTAAAAGTTGCAGCTCTCGTAGGAACTTCTTTGGATCCGACAAAAGCAAGGTACCCGGAAAAAATTCCCGGCATAACGGTAAATACGCTTTGGGGTGAAATGACCGCCCAGCTGGCAGAAGAATCAGGAAACCCCGGGCTTTACGATTTGGTAAAAGAGGCGGACAAAAAAGGTATTTCCCCAGGCTCAACAACTTTGCAGGCAATCCTGGAAAAAAGTTCCCCATGCCTTATCCTCATTGATGAATTCACCGCTTATGTACGAAAACTCTATGACACCAAGCCGGGTGACATTCCTGCCGGGACTTTTGCAAATGTTTTATCGTTTTTTCAGGAGCTTACCGAAGCAAGCAAAAAAACCGGCAACTGTATTGTTGTAGTGTCAATTCCCGAATCAGAAAATGAAACCGGCGGAGAGGCCGGAAATAGGGCCTTAAAAAGCATTGAACAAAGCATCGAAAAAACAATAGGGCGCATACAAACAGTGTGGAAGCCGGTCATCGCAGAAGAAGGCTTCGAGATTGTCCGCCGCCGTCTTTTTAAACCCATCGAAAATAATGAAGCTGTAGAACAGACTTGCCGAATGTTTTTTTCTCTCTATCAAAATAATCCGGCGCTATTCCCCACTGAATGTAAGGAATCAGATTACCTGGAAAAATTAAAACGGTGTTATCCCATTCACCCGGAAATTTTCGACCGTCTTTACAATGACTGGGCAAGCATAGACCACTTCCAAAGAACCCGCGGCGTATTGCGCCTAATGGCTTCGGTAATCCATGAATTATATGACAACAATGACGGCAGTGCAATGATAACCAGCGGTTCCATTGCCATTGGCAATCCGGCAATCCGTGATGAGCTTACCCGTTATCTTTCAGACGGATGGAACCCCATCATTGAATATGAAGTAGACGGGAAAAATTCAAAACCAACAAAACTTGATGATGCACAAGGCGGATTTTACAAAAAACAATTTGCAAATAACCGCATTGCCAGGACAATCTTTTTAGGAAGCGCTCCGGCAAGCGGCGCCCTGTCGGGCGGCTCTCAACGAAACAGGGGCATTGACGCAGCGCACATATACTTGGGAGTCATTCAACCACAGGAAAATATCCCAGCGTATGAAGCTGCCCTTGGAGCTTTGGCAGAAAACCTTACTTTTTTATACCGTTCAGAAAACCGGCATTGGTTTGATACCCGGCCAACACTCCGTAAAACTGTACTGGATCGTTCCCAGCATCAAGCAGAAGAATCAATTATTGATGCCATTGAAACAGATTTAAATAAATTTGCTAAAGTTGCGGCTAACGTTTGCCTTGCCCATATTGCAGTAAAATCTTCCGCCGACATTCCTGACGATCAAAACTTTCACCTTGTTTTGTTCAGGGCTGCCGGGACCCATAAACCAAATGATACTAATTCGCAGGCAATGTCTATGGCAAAGGAGTACCTTGAAAAACGGGGGTCCTCTCCCCGTATTCACCGTAATATGATCGCCTTTCTTGCGCCGGATTCAGATTTGCTTTCCAATATACGCAGTGAGACAAAAATGCTTCTTGCATGGAAATCCATAAAGAAAGATGCAGATGCACTAAACCTTGATACTGCCCAGCGCAGAGAAACCGATGATGCAATTGCAGAAAAAGAACGATCCATTGGCGAACTTATTCAAAATGCATGGTGTCATCTAATTGTTCCAACCCAGGAAGGCGCAAACGGGATAATTCTGAAAGAGATGAAAGTTTCTGGAATTAGCAACCCTTCAATAAAAGCAATCCAAAAAATGAAGAACGATGAACTTTTAATAGAAGCCCTTTCCCCAAAGATTCTTTCGATGGAAATGTCAAAGAAAGGCCAGGAACTGTGGCAGGGAAAAAACCATATTTCTCTCAGAGAATTATGGGCGCATTATACGCAATATATTTATTTACATAGGCTTAAAGACCGCAGCGTTCTTGAAAAGGCATTGGAAGCAGGCATCCGCTCGGGGGAATATTTTTATTATGCAGAAGATGCCGATGATGCAGGAAAATACAGAGGGCTTACCGGCTCCGCAGGGTTCCATCATTTTTCTTTGGACT
>WRNF01000006.1 GCA_009776715.1 Treponema sp.
TAATAATATACACCATAAACAAAAAAAAAACAAGCTGTTTAAAAAAAATGATTTAAAAAATAATGCAATTTGCAGTTTTTCGCCATATACATGGTATGAAGTTTGGATTTATATTTCTACAGATGATTGTATGCGCGGCGCTGCTGCCGGCACAGGCCGGTTTTTCAAAAAAAAGCGAACCGGAAGGGCAAAAACTGTTTTCATGGAACCTGCTGTACACAGGCGCATGGGAAGAAAACAAGACCCTGTATAATTTAGGCGACATTCGCTTTAGCCTTACGCCCCCGGGATTATTGCTGCGCGGGCAAGCGCTGGACAGGCGGACATTGAATTTTGAGTTGGAACAGCCTTTCGGCGATCCGGCAAAGGGAATAAGCAGCGGCGCGGCAGCTTTGTACCATAAAAACACCGGCAGCCGCCTGCTGTACGGGGTTTTGGAAGAAAAAGGGCTGCCTGCCCGCATCCGCAGCCCCTGGATACGATCTGCGCCGTTTTTTGAAAACCGCACGCCCATAATGGCCGATTTAAGAACAAGCGTTTCAACAACAAAAAGCCCTGAAGCGTATCTATACCTGTCCAGCCCCTTATTGTTTTTTTTCAAAAACAGTAAATCCGCCCAGGATCTGTCCTTCAGAGCCTACAGTTCTGCTCAAATTACTACAAGCGGAGCAATGGCTCCGGCTTTTTCCGGCGGCCTTGAAACTAATTTTGGAAAAAAAGTTAATGTGCTGCTGGAAGGTTTTTATACCAGCGCCGAACTGCCTGCCAAGAAAGCAAGCGCCTGGTTCAGCGATCCTCCTGCCCTGCCGGAAAGGGATTTCCGCCTGCATGCCTGGTCGGCCATGATCAACACGCCGTTTTTTTCGGCCTCTTCCGACTGGGCCTTTTCTGAAACCTTTGCTTTCGGCAGCGGCATTTACGGCAATATTGGGCTAAGTTTTTTTCCGCCCTTTTTTAAAAAACTAATTCTGTCTTTTGCCGCAGACGGCATGAGCAGGCTTTATGTTGGCAGGGACGGCAGCAGCCCCGGGGGCGGAAAAAGGCTTGCAGGAAAAATCGAGCGGAAGGGACAGCGAAGCAGCTTGTTCCGTGTAAATACCACTGTACGCGGCCCCGGCATGGACAAGGCGTTTAACCGCAGCGCAACAGGCATTTATTACCGTTTTCCCGCACTGTCAGCCAAGGCGGGAAAAAACGGCAGTTTTCCGTTTAAATTAAGGCGGGTATCGGTCAATGCCGGCAGGAATGCCTCGGATTTAAATAAAATTAATGACAGCATCGACTCGTCAATCGGGCTTTCGTTAATACTGCCTTCATTTAAAATGCCGGCATTTCTGCTTCCCGCAACATCTGCTAAAACGGCGAATAAGCCCAAAAGTTACCCCTTAAGCATTAATTTTACCAATTCGCTGGACTTTTTGGGTCCGGCAAAAAATACCCCTTCGCCGTATCCTTTTTTTCAGTCAAAGCAAAAATTTGATTCAACAAAAACAAGCTGCGAATTATTGTGGTCGCCGGGCATTTTTCAACTAAGGACACGCTGGGCATACACCGTTTTCGAAGAGAAAGACAACAAAAAAAAGGATAATAAATGGGAAAGCTCGGTAAGCGCCGCAGTCCGCTTTAAATACGGGCGCTTCAGCATAAAATTTGCCTGGCCTGATTTTCCGGAAAAATGGAACTGCACCCTGTCCTGGAGAGTCAACAAATGAGCAGTGAGCAATGAGCAGTGAGCAATGAGCAGTTGTGTTTTCATCACGCAAAGATTACGAACAAATATTCTAACCACTAACCACTATCCACTAAACACTATTCCCTGCTCCCTGTCCTCTTTACTGAGCGGATTAGGGAGGCAAGGCGTTTGTCGTGGGAGGCATAGAGCAGGCCTATTCCCAAAGCGGCGAAGATGACAGCATTAATCGCCAGCGGGATGCCGTATTTAACAAAACGAAGGCTGCCGGAAAACAGTCCCAGCAGATACGGAGAGATAAAGTACAGCGGAATTACCGCAATTCCCGACAGCAGCAGCAGTTTGAGCATAAAAAAAACGGTGGACATGATAATTCGCCTAACATCAATGCTGGGATTTTTTTTCAAAAAGGCAATTAGAAAAACCGTGTTTACCGCACTGGCTATGCTTAATGCCAGGGCAATGCCCCCTCCGCTTAAAGCCTCGGCATTGTCCTTTCCGCTAAAATAAAACACCAGCGAGGCGGCAAGAAATATATTTACAACAAAAGAAATAATTCCTGCCAGGGTTGGCGACTTTGAATTGCTTTGGGCGTAAAATGCCGGGGCAAGTATCCGGTTAAGGGCAATAAAAAAAAGGCCGGGCATATGATAGGTAAAAGCCGCTAGGGTAAGCAGCACCGATTCATCATTAAATGCCTCGCTTTCATACAGCAGGCGGATTAAAATTTCTCCTTGCGAAATTGAAAAGAAGGTAATGGGAATTGTGATTAAAGCGATAATGTCCATTGCAGATACAAGGTGGCTGTTGAATTCTTCCCAGCGGGAAAATTTTGCATATTCGGCAAGGTTGGGCAGCAGCACAGTTCCCAGCGAAACAGCAAACACGCCGAGCATCAGTTCCTGAAGCCTTAGCGAGTACTGCAAACTGGATTGCACTCCAACGCCGGCATGGCCTGCAAGCGCTGTTGAAACCAGGTCGTTCATTTGATATGCCGCCATTCCAATAATGGTCGGCCCGATAAGGCGCAGTACTTTTTTGGTGCCGGGATTGGAAAATGCCCGTTTAAGCCCGGTAAAAAACAAACGATGCTTATTTTTAAGCACAAAGGGCAGTTGAATTGCCGCTTCCAGAAAACCTCCCAGCAAAATTCCGTAAGCCATTGCCCTTGCTGCCCCTCTTTCGCCTCCGCCGCCAACAAAGTCTTTTAAACCGTAAGCGCAGGCAATGGTAACAATATTTAGCAGAATTGGAGCAAGGCCGGAAGGCGTAAAAATATGGTGGCTGTTCAGTATACCCTGAAACAGAGCGGCAATGGAAATAAAAGCCAAAAAAGGAAACATAATTCTGGTAAGCAGCACCGTTTCATCGACTAATTCCATGTTAAAAAAATTAATGAGATATGGGGAAAAAAGTATTCCGGCCATTACAGCGAGAGTTACTAAAAAGCTAAGAAAAGTAAAAATGCAGGCAACAAATTCACTTGTTTTTTTTGAATCATTCTCCAGCAGGTATTCCTTGAAGGTAGGTATAAAAGCTACGGCTATGGAACCTTCGGCAAATAAGCGGCGGAACAGATTGGGCAGCATAAAGGCCACCGTAAATGCATCGGAAATAGCTTTTGTGCCCAGTAGCCTCGCTTTTGTCATTTCCCGCAAAAGGCCAAGTATGCGTGAAATTAAAGTTAACAGCGACAGCATGGAACCATGCTTTAGCAGAGACGCTTTAGACAAACGGGAATTGTTTTTCTCCATATTGATACTGTATGCAATTTACTGTTAAATTTAAAGTGTTTTCTTGTAAAACGCTGTTTTTAATAGTGTCAAAAAACAATGGCATTGTCGCCGTCAACTTTACACAAGGATGCGGCATACCCACTACTCACTAACCTAACCGCTATTCATTTGCAAAACCCACTCGTTTATCTGCTGCTGTATTTCCTCGCGGTTTCCCGATGCAGGGTTTTTAAAACCAATTTCACCCAAAAAAACATTGCCCGGGAGCAGGGCCTTTAAATTGATTAGAGACTTCCCGGCATTGCCTGCAAAACACGTATACAGGGCAAGTTTTTTGCCGGTAATACCGGTTTCAGCAAGGAAAGTTTTTATGGGCGGAGCAAAGGTTCCTGCCCATACCGGTGATCCTATGATAATCAAATCGTAAGGAGCAGGATCAAAATTGACTGGTTTTAGCGCAGGCTTTTTATTAAATACAACCATTGTGCCTCCCCAAAAAAATTTAAAAAATCCCTTGCGCTTTTTTTCATCTTTGAGCAATAAACGAATCACATCCGCGTCAAGGCATTTCCCCAGGCATTCGGCTATGAAAGCGCAGTTTTCATCAAGGGAATAGTATACAACAGCAGTTTTCATGGTAAACTCCTTATAATTTTTCATTCTATCACAATCATTGTATAACGATCAAGGCAGGGCATAAACTCCGTTCATGCGGTTAATACAGACAAAGGCACAACATTTACCCCATCTTTCCGGCGGCAGGCAAAACCGTTAGCGGTAATAACCGTAAGCGCTGCCGGGGCCCCCATTTTTTCCTGGTTTATTTTTGCGGCAAATTTGAGCAAATTCGCCGCAGCCTCATCCTGAGCGCTAAAGCCCATTTTAACTTCAAAAGCTGCCCATGTATTGTCAGGGTATTCTACGATAGCATCAACTTCTGTATTCCTGGAATCACGGTAATGAAATACCCTGCCGTCGTGTACTTCCCCATAGATTCGTAAATCCCGTATTACAAGCGATTCAAAAAGAAATCCCAGATAGTTAAGGTCTCCAAGCAGTTTATCTACAGAAAGACCCAATATGCCTATGGCAAGAGAAGGATCAACAAAATGATGCTTAGGCGCTTTTCGCAGGGTATCGGCGGAACGGATATGGGGACTCCATGCGGGAAGCTGTTCCAATACCATAAGACGTTCCAGCGCTTCCAGATATTCGGCTATTGTTTCATTATTTATCCTTGCATCCGAACCTCCTGTGTCTTTTGCCAGGGAGCTAACCGACGCTTCTGTTGATATATTCCTTGCCAGGGATTGTAAAAGACGCATGACTTTTTGCGGATCCCTTTTTTTATCCCCAAACCGGCTTATGTCTGTCTCCGCAATAAGTGAAACATAGTCCTGCATAAACCGCAATGCACGTCGGCCTGTGGCGCCCAGAAGGCTTGGCCAGCCTCCAAGAGTAAGTTTTTCAGCCAGGGCAGCAAGGCTAAAATCCGCCGGCAGCGACTTTGGGACTTTGCCATTTACCAGATTAAAAAGACTCACCTCCCCGGTTGACCAGCCTTTTTCATAAAATGACATTGGACGCATTTTTAAAACGGAAAAGCGGCCNGCTCCTGAATGGAGCCTCGCCCGTTCTTCCGGGTTTGCCGATCCGGTTAGGATAAACTGCCCTTTTTTCTTCCGATCATCCACCTCGCGCCGGACATAATTCCAAATTTGCGGATATTCCTGCCATTCATCAATGAGCCGGGGAACCGGTCCTGCCAATACCGATTTAGGATCCACTTCTAGACGAATCCGTACATCATCATCCACATCAAGCCTTGCAGTGCTTTTAGCAATACGGATTGCTGTTTCGGTTTTTCCGCAACTCTTGGTTCCTTGGATTAAAACCGCTCCACAGCCGTGAAGCCGGGCCTCTAATATTTTATCCGCAAAACGCTTAAGATAAGTGTTATTCATACCAAAAAAGTATAATTTGTAACCGGAAAAATGTAAAGGTTTCAACCGGAAAAATATAAGAGTTTCAACCAGAAAAATGTAAGAGTTTCATCCGGAAAAATGTAAAGGTTTCAACCGGAAAAATATAAGAGTTTCAACCGTAAAAATGTAAGGATTTCATCCGTAAAAATGTAAGGATTTCATCCGTAAAAATGTAAAAATTACAAAAGCTAAGGTGTATAATTTTTTAACGAATAGTGTTTGCGGATCATTCTTTCAGAAAATTGAGTAATGCCAATATTGTATTTGCGTTCGGCTTCCAGAGTCGAGGGAGGCCCATGCCCGGGAAAAACAATGTAGTCTCCAGGCAATGACAAAAGACGGCTTCGGAGTTTATTCATCTGTGTTGTTGCGCTGTAATCGCTGGCAGTGGAACCCACAAGGCCGGCTGTTAAAACGTCGCCAGTAAAGAGAAAGCTGCCAATACGGTAAACAACAGAATCAGCAGAATGGCCGGGAATGGAAATGACCTCAACGGTAAAAGGCCCAAGTTTAATTTTATCTTCGTCTTTTACCGTAATGGTATTGATATCAAGAATAACACGGTTAATGGCAAAAATTTCTGCCTGGTAAATTTTTCTTAAAGTGCGTATCCCATGTACATGTGTGGGATGGTCGTGCGTTATCAGCACTGTTATCGGATTAAAATTATTCTTTTCGATATATTCAAGAAGGCGTCTGTCCATATTCCCCGGATCAATAATAATAGCCGAAGGATTATGCGGATTATCTTCACCCAAAATATACCCATTGGTAAAGCCAATCAGGCTATAATGAAAAAACAGTTTCATGTTTCTTCCAATTCAAAAACCGCTTCCATGGTATTGGACGATGTAAAAGGCACATTATTCCGGCGAGAAGAAGTAAAATTGACATGTTTTACATTACAGTTAATAAACGTTACATTATCCAAATCGGCATTAATGTACCGGCTGTTGGTTAAATTAGAGTTGCTAAATGAACCATTCTTAATATAAGCGCCTAAAAAATTCCCATGCACAAGCTCAGATCCTTCAAAGCTGCAATCTATAATACGCGCTCCCGCAAATGAAATAAATTGTAGATCGCAATTAGTAAAAACGCAATTAAAAAATTCAGCAAAATCAAAAAAGCACATCCGCATAAGTGAACCGGAAAAATTACAATCTGTAAATTTTACTTTCATAAAATTACATCCAAAAAACTGACGGCATGAAGCATCCAGATTGGTAAAAGGCATTCCGGAAATACAAAGGTCTTTAATTATTTTATTTCCCGCAATAAAACCGGAAATGCGCTTAATTTCCTGTTTAGGATTCGCTTGGTGAAAAAAACAAATATTGGAACCGGTTATAGCCGCCATGCCGCATCCTGCCGCGCACGGTGTTATCATAAACATAAATAATTATACCGTATTTGCAGTATAAAAATAAGACATGCAATTGCTGATTATGAGCAAATTCTTATTGAAACTTTAAGTAATTATTGTTAGAATATTGTATGTGCTGGTATTGCGGATCGCCGGTTATAGATCAGGAGCCTTTTGGCCGTTCTCTCGTTTGTGCCGAATGCGGGAAAGATATTCGGGCCTGCAAAAATTGCAGGTTTTATCTTTCGGAGGCAAGGGGGAACTGTTCTGAAACAAATGCTGAACCGGTAAATGACAAGGAACGGGCAAATTTTTGCGATTGGTTTTCTCTTAATGACAAATACAGGAAAAAAACAGAAAGCTATAAAACAGAAAGCTATAAAACAGAAGGCTATAAAACAGAAGGCTATAAAACAGAAAGCTATAAAACAGAAACGGAAAAATCAAATGCGGCAAGAACAGCCTTTGAAAATTTGTTTAGTTGATTGATGTATGGAAAGAAGGCCGATACTTTTTTTGGATTCAGGCATTGGAGGAATTCCCTATTGTAAAAGTTTTCACCTAAGAAATCCAGAGGAATATCTAGTTTACTTTGCAGANCATAAGCATTTTCCTTACGGCACAAGAGATAAANNNGAATTAATTACAATTCTGTCGAATTTAATAGAAAAACTTATTGCCAGAGTAAATCCAAAAATTATTGTGATTGCCTGTAATACCGCATCCATTGCATCGCTTTCAATTTTAAGGGAATTATTTCCCGATCTTACCATTATTGGGACAGTACCTGCGATAAAACCCGCTGCTTTTGCATCAAAAACCGGAAAAATAGGAGTGCTGGGCACAGATTTTACTATAAAAGAACCGTTAATAAGGGAACTTGCCGAAAAATACGGTATGAAAATTATAGGTTATGCTGCTCCCGAACTGGTTGAATTTGTGGAAAATCGAATAATTAATTCAACTCCGGAAGAAAGGAAAAAAATTGTCAGTGTTTACCTAAACCATTTCCGGGCAAAAGGGGCAGATACGCTGGTGCTTGGCTGCACTCACTTTCTTTTTTTACAGAAAGATTTTCAAAATGAAGCGTTACCCGACATTGCTGTTTTTGATTCAATTGACGGAATAAACAGGCGCATAGAATCTGAGCTTCAAAATGAATCTGAGCTTCATTCCGAAGCAGTGCTTCATTCCGAAGCTTTGCTTCAGGAAGCAAACGCCTGCCATGCCGATAATTGCATACTGTTAAACGCAATNGGCGGCCCTGAGCCTGTTTGGACAGAGTGGGCTGCATATCTTGGTTTTCGATTATCTCTGTTTCAAAATGGAACATAAAATGCCGGATACAGATAAAATTATTACAATAAGCGGATTGGTATTATATGGTTCTAAAAATATTTTTGCTGTCCGTCCCGATTTGAAATTTCAGTTTATGATTCAGGGCGATCTTGAATGCCGCCTGAAAGGGAAAATATTGAAAAATGCGGATAATTTTTATAACCCGCTTGCGCCGGGAGACAGGGTGCAGATAGAATACGGCAGCGGCAGCACAGGGATGATTACAGCGGCGGAAGAAAGAAAAAATTTTTTTAGCCGAAACAACCAAAAAAGCAACTGCCCTCAGATTCTGGCTGCAAATACCGATTTAGCGCTTTGCGTAACTGCCCGCAGTTCGCCTCCTTTCCGTCCGCGTTTTCTTGACCGGATACTGCTCCAGGCGGAAATTGCAAAAATTCCTGCAATTATTGTCTGCAATAAAATTGATCTTGATAAAAATGATATGATCTACAGCGAAGATTTGCTTGATATTAACGAGCGTATTGAAGATTTTAAACGCCTGGGTTATGAAGTTATTGAAGTGTCTGCAAAGACCGGAGAAGGAATAGAAAGCTTGTACAGGCTGATAACCGGAAAAACCGTATTATTAACCGGACAATCCGGCACAGGAAAATCAAGCATAATAAACGCATTGCAGCCGGGATTAAAGCTAAAAACCGGAGCAATTAACGAAAAGTATAACAGGGGCAGCCATACCACAACATTGGGTGTATTAACAGAACTACAGACCGGAACCAGAGTCATTGACACTCCGGGGATTCGCCGGTTTGCGCCTGACGGAATAAAAGCGGAGGAGCTTATGCTGTATATGCGGGAATTTGCCCCGCTTGCGGGAAAATGCAGTTTTGGCCTTTCCTGTTCACACCGCACTGAACCGGGCTGTAAAATAATGGAAGCAGTTGCTGCCGGGGCAATTCACGAGGATCGTTACGGCAGTTTTTTGCGGATTTATGATGAACTGAAAAACGGTTATAGAAAAAACGATGATTGATAAAACGATTATTGATAAAACGATTATTGATAAAACATTAATTGATAAAACATTAATTGATAAAACATTAATTGATAAAACATTAATTGATAAAACAATTATTGAAAAAAATATTTTCATTCAAAAAACACAAATGCTTCTGGAGTTTGATGTTATACTAAAACAGCTTGCTTTATGTTCCCAGAGCGAAGAAGCGGCGGAAATTATCCAAAATGAACAGCCTTCCTACGATTTTAACACAGTCAAACAAACCAAGGACACGGTTAAAAAAATTCTTGCCCGCATGGATTCAGGGGAAAAAATTCCCTGCCAGTCTCTGCCGGCAATAGGTTTTCTGCTGCCGCGTCTTGCCCTTGAAGGAACAATCCTGGAAACCGACGAGGCCTGCGCTTTAGGGCTGTTTGTTGAACGCGGCGGTGCATTGCTGCAATGGCTGCCTGAAGCAGCACCGGATTGCTCCGGTCTTGCGGATGCAATTTTCCGTATTGTTGACAGGGAGGGAAATATTCATAATTTGCCGGAACTTAGGGCAATAAAGCAAAAGATACAAAATCTTAATGCGGCAATAAAGGCCGCTGTTTCACATTTTATTACCGATGATGAAACAAGGCATATTCTGCAATCAACCGTTCCAACTCAGCGGGACGGCAGAACGGTGCTTGCGGTTAAAGCCAATTTTCGCGGGCGCATTCGCGGCATAGTGCATGAAGTGTCATCCAGCGGCCAGACAATTTTTTTGGAACCGGAAATTGTTGTTGAAAAAAACAACGAACTGCTTTTGGAAAACAGAAAACTGGATGCGGAAATAAGAAAGATTATGCTTAATTTAACAAAAAAAATTTCCGCCCGCATCGAAGATGTAAAAACATTGCATCTGACTGCATTAAAAGCTGAAATACTCATGGCAAAAGCAAGATATTCGCAAAAAACAAAGGGATTTATTGCCCCCGATGATGATTCCGGCAGCATTGCGCTAATACATGCAAAACATCCCTTGCTGGCAAATCCGGTGCCCATAGATTTGGCAATGGACTCGGCGTTAAGGGCTTTGATTATTACCGGACCGAATACCGGAGGAAAAACGGTTGCAATAAAAACAGCAGGGCTTTTGGCAATGATGAACCAATGCGGTCTTGCATTGCCTGCTTCGGAAGGCACGGTTCTTCCGGTATTTGACTGCATATGTGCCGACATTGGCGACGAACAGTCAATCGATCAATCCCTTTCGACATTTTCCGCTCATATTGCCAATATTGCATCCATCCTGAATTACTCCACGCCGCATTCGCTTGTGCTGCTTGACGAACTGGGTTCTGGCACCGATCCGCAGGAAGGAAGCGCTCTTGCAATGGCAATACTGGATTACCTTTGCGAAAAAAACACGCGGATTTTGGCAACAACTCATCACAGCATATTAAAAAATTACGGATACAGCCGGCCTTATGCGGAAAATGCCTCGGTTGAATTTGATCCCAGGACACTTTCTCCGACATACCGAATCATCACAGGCATGCCGGGCGAAAGCTGCGCCCTAGAAATTGCCGGTCTTAGAGGCATGCCCAAGGAAATTATTGCAACTGCCAAAAATTACTTGGATCATGGTTATGCCGATGTTTCCGCCCTGATAAGCGGGTTAATGGAAAAACACCGTGAACTTGACGCTCTTGGGGAAAAGGCACGAACCGAAGAGAGCAGGCTGAAAAACGAGCGGAGAAAAACCGATCTAAAAGAACTAAAGTTAAGGCAAAGAGAAACTGAAATTAAAGCCGGACTTGCCGGGAAACTTAAACTGTTACTGGACGAAAGCCGGAAAACCCTGGAAAATCTGGTGCGGGAAGTAAGGGAAGGAGCCCTAACCCGTGAAAAAACGCTAAAAGTAAAGGAATTTCTGGGAGAACTTGCCCGCACTGCCGATGCAGAAGAAGCTGCCCTTGAAGAAGAAGAACGGGTCCTGGCTGAAGAACGGCGGCATTTTGAATCCATGCAGGCAGAGTCTGCCCCTGCAGGCGCTCCCGTACATTTTTTTCCGGGCATGGAAGTATTTGCAGGCACTGCAAGGCGGCGCGGCCTGCTTGTAAGGCGGGGGAAAAAAAGCTCCGCCGGCAATGGCTGGATTGTGGAAATTGGCTCGCTTAAAATGCATTTCCCCGAGCGGGAATTGCTTCCCGCTTCTCCCGCTCCGCCGCCTGTGCCGCAAATTTCTGTAGAGCATGCCGCTGCTGCCGTCTGCCCCGAGTTAAACCTCTGCGGAATGCGGCTGGATGAAGCGCTTGCAGCCCTTAGGCGGCAGACAGATGCTGCGCTCATTCAGGGGCTGCAGGCTTTTTCTGTTATTCATGGCAAGGGTGACGGCGTTTTGCAAAAAGGCGTTCACGACTGGTTAAAAAATGAAGCTTCGGTAGCGGATTATTTTTTCGCCCATCCCGATCTAGGCGGATTCGGCAGAACAGAGGTTGTTTTAGAAAAGCACTGAATTTAAGTTATTTAGTCTAAAATAATAATGCAAAACGGGTTATTTCGCCATATTAATAGTATGAGAGAAATATTTAATATGGATTGTTTTGCCGAAACGCAGGCAATGTACCGAAAAGAGAAAAACAGCGGAGGCACCAATCCGCTGTATCTCCCCATTAGCCAAAGGCCCCGTGAACGCCTAATCGACAGAGGCCCAGCGGCCTTATCTGATACAGAATTGCTTGCCATTCTGCTCAATACCGGATCTAAAGGGAAAAATGTATCCGAACTGGCAATAGATCTTTTAAATATGCTTGATAAAAACAAAGATGTTCCTTCCGTAGAGGAAATATCAAAAATTTACGGGATGGGGAATTCAAAAGCCTGCGCTGTTGCCGCAATGCTGGAATTTGGCAGGCGGCGCTGGGGTTCTGCCGGTTCATCGATTAAACATCCATCGGACATTTTTTTGCTGGTACGGCATTACGCAGACCGTAAACAGGAATGTTTTATAAGCATATCGTTAAACGGCGCCCATGAAGCGCTTGCTGTTCGCGTGGTAACGGTCGGCCTGGTAAACAGGACCATTGTTCATCCAAGAGAAGTATTTGCCGACCTTATTCAGGATCGTGCCGCTGCTTTTGTTGTCGCGCATAACCATCCTTCAGGCAAGCTTGTCCCTTCGCAGGAAGATAACGATATTACCGAACGCCTTTCTAGAGCAGGGGATATTCTAGGCCTGCATTTCCTTGATCATCTGATCTTCTCGCAAACCGCGTGGTGGAGCTATCGACAGAACAATAAACTGGGGTAATTAGTGGTTAGCAGTTAGTGGTTAGTGATTAGTTATAGTAATTTGAAAACTACTCACTACTCACTATCCACTACTCACTACTTATTTCACTGCATCGAGAATTTCACGGATGATTTTGTCGGTGTTATCAAAAGCTACCTGGCAGGTGCCAACTGCTGAATGTCCGCCTCCGCCGTAAGAAAGCATAAGGCGGCCTACATCAACTGTAGCAGTTTTGTTAATAATGCTATAACCCACAGTGATAACAGTATTAATATTTTTTTTACCGTCTACCACCCAAACAGAAATATTTTGTTCAGGAAAAATAGTATACAGTAAAAAACGGTTTCCGGCATGTATGGTATCTACTCCCCGCAGGTCTATATAAATTGCATTGCCTTCGATTTTGGCATGGCTTTTTACCATCTCGATAAACTTTGCATGCTGTTCAAAATAAACATCTACACGCTCTTTAACATCGTCTAAAGCAAGAATTTCTTCGATAGGTTTGGTAAAAGATTTTGAAAGCTTCTTCATTAATTCAAAATTACTGATAGTAAAATTATGAATTCTGCCAAGCCCTGTCCGGGGATCTGCGATAAAACCCAAAAGTATCCAGCCAGAAGGATTCATTATCTCGTCTTTTGTAAGATTTGCTGAATCTACTTTGTCAACATAGTTTACCATTTCGGCAAATTGCCCCAGTTTTTCTTCCCCGCCGTAATAATCATAGATAACCCGTGCGCAGCTTGGAGCTCTTCTTGAAGACCCCTCAAACTGTACATTTTTTCCCAGCCTTTGCTCTTCACTGGAATGGTGGTCAAACCATAAGCCGCAGCCATTAATATAGGGAACATTGGCGCAAATATCGTTTTTTGTCGCTTCAATAAGTCCATCTTGAATGTCTTTTGGATGCACAAAAAGCCATTCATCAATAAGCCCCAAGTGTTCCAGAAGGGAACCGCAGGCTAAACCGTCAAAATCAGACCTTGTAATCAAACGCATATTATTCTCCTTGTAACTTGCACAATATTAAGCATTTATTCTGCCTTTCTGCAATATTTTACACGAATTATTATCTTTTTGCAATAGGTAAATTTAGGTAAATTTTGAAAGAAAATATCCACGAACCGCACGAATAAGGTGCTTTTTTAACAGGAAGTTGTTATGAAACTGAAGTTCCGAATAACTCTATTAAGGGAACTTTTAAAAACTGAAGTTTTTAGAAGCAACTTTAGTTGCCGTTTTCTTACCCTAATGTAAACGAATTAAGAGCAGCAATATTTGTGCTGTTCATTGATCAAAAATAAACCTGTTAAAAATCAACTTGCACATTTCGCTTGTTTGCTGTATACTAAATGTATGTCCGGCATACTGCGTTTGCTTATTCCCAAGGGAAGAATTTTCGACAATACGGCCCGGCTTTTGGCCGAGGCGGGTTTCCCTATTTCTATGGCAGACCGCAGCTACCGCCCGTCAATGGACGTTCCCTGGCTTAAGGCAAAGTTAATGAAGCCGCAAAATGTGGGCGAGCTGCTGGAACTGGGCAGCCATGACGCGGGTTTTACTGGCATTGACTGGATAAAAGAAAGCAAAGCCGATGTTGAGGAAATTATTGATCTGGGTTTTGACAGGGTAAAAATTGTTGCGGCTGTTCCACAGTCAGTGGATGATGCGGAACTTAGGGCGAAAAAAATTGTCGTAGCAACAGAATATGTGCAGCTTGCCAAACAATGGCTCGATGAGGCCGGTTACCATTACCGCATCCTCCGTACTTTTGGCGCAACAGAAGTGTTCCCGCCGGATGATGCTGACATGATCATCGACAATACTTCATCGGGACAGACCCTGCAGGATAATGGCCTGAAAATTACTGGTACTTTGCTTGAATCTTCTACACGTTTTATCGCCTCGCATGCCGCCCTGGCCGACCCGGAAAAAAGGAACCGCATTGACGAGCTTGCCATGCTGTTCAGGGCAGTGCTTGATGGCCGCGACCGGGTGATGCTGGAAATGAACATTCCGAAACATTGCCTTAACGAGGCGGTAAACGGGCTGCCTGCAATGCGCAGCCCCACAGTCGCGCCCCTATTTGGCGATGAAGGGTATGCGGTAAAAATTGCGGTAAAAAAAAGCGATGTTGCCGGAATAATTCCGCGCTTAAAAAAACTTGGCGCATTGGACATAGTGGAATACGATCTGCGTAAAGCAGTGTTGTAATAATTTTTTTGGAGGAAAACATGAAAAAGATTCTTATTATTGCCGGAATAATTTTAGTGGCGTTAAGCGCTTGTTCAAAAAAAGAAGAGGCAGGAGACGGGGAAATTGCCTTAACCGTCTGGTCCTTTACCGAAGAATTGGACGGCATTATCAACAATTACTATACGCCTGCCCATCCCGATGTAACGATAAAGTACTCCATGACCACTACGGACCAATTTACTTCCAAGCTGGATCCTGTATTGGTTTCAGGGCAGGGAACACCAGACATATTTGCCCTGGAAGCTGCCTTTGTGCGGAAGTACATTGAATCCGGCCTTCTGCTGGATCTGACTGACATTTATGAAGCCAACAAGGAAAAGATAATGGCCTATCCTGCAGAAGTCGGCTCTTACAATGGCAGGGTCTACGGCATGTCCTGGCAGGCCTGTCCGGGCGCCATGTTCTACCGCCGCAGCCTTGCTCAAAAATACCTCGGCTCCGATGATCCGGAATATGTGCAATCTTATTTTGCCAATTTCAATGCCTTTCTTGGAACTGCGGAACTGCTGAAAGAACGTTCAGGCGGCGCCTGCGTTGTAGTTTCCAGCCATGCCGATCTTTTCCAGCCTTTTCTCGGTTCCCGCAATGAACCCTGGGTGGTAAATGACAAGCTATTTATAGATCCGGTTATGGAAGCGTATTTGGATATAAGCAAAACTTTATACGACAAACGCTGGGACGGCCAGGTGGGGCAATGGTCTGAAGGATGGTATGCGGGCATGAGGGGCGAACTTAAAGACGAAGCGGGAAAAGCATTGGAGGTATTCTCTTATTTTCTGCCCACCTGGGGGCTACATTATGTGCTTAAAACCAACGCTCCCCAGACAGCGGGCGATTGGGCAATGATTCCCGGCCCCGCTCCATACCGCTGGGGCGGCACATGGATTGCTGCGTGGAAAAACACAAAAAACCCGGACGCTGCCAAAGAATTTATCCGTTATCTGACAACAGACGATGATTTTCTTGAACGTTATGCTTTGGATTCGGGCGACTTGATGAACAATTTAAATGTGGTAGAAAAGATAAAAGACAATTATGCCGAACCCTTTCTTGCCGGTCAAAACCACTATGCCGAATTCGCTGAAATGGCAAAAAGCGTAGACGGAAAACTGGCCCAGGGAACGGATCAGGCCATTGAAGGCATTTTTCAGGAAGAAGTAAACGCATACCGGTTTGGAGAGAAAACTAAAGCTCAGGCGTTAGGTGATTTTAAAAATCAGGCGGAAATTCAGCTTGGCCTGTAAACGGACAGCTCCAAATGAACAAGTCTATTGGGCATGAGGCAAAAACACAGCGCTGGGGGTACTTTTTTGTAGCGCCTTTTGTGGCGGTATTTTGCATATTCAACCTCTGGCCTATTCTGTACACTTTTTTTCTGGGCTTTACCGATCTGCGGGGCCTGCAAAGCGAATCTTCGTTTGTTGGGTTAGAAAACTTTAAAAAACTTATTGGCGACCCGTACTTCTGGGGCGCGCTGCAAAATACATTTATAATGTGGATTTTCAATTTTATTCCCCAACTAGGAATAGCCCTGCTTCTTGCAGTATGGCTTTCTGATTTGCAGCTTAACCTAAAAGGCAAGGGGATGTTCAGGGCGGTAATTTATCTGCCTAATTTGCTTACCGCAGTATCGGTGGCCATGCTTTTCAGAAGCATTTTCGGCTATAACGGCCATACAATGGCCCCGGCCAATCAATTTCTGCTGTCTTTGGGCCTGCAAAAAACAACGCTTGTTGACGGTGAACTTGTAATTGAAGCCTTTAATTTTTTCCGCTCGGTATTGTTTTCACGGGGTTTAGTTTCTTTTATCCAATGGTGGATTTGGTACGGCCACACCTTAATTATGCTTATGGCGGGCATTACCAGCATTCCCGCATCGCTGTACGAAGCTGCTCTGGTTGACGGCGCCAACAGCCGCCATATCGCATGGCGCATAACGATTCCCCTTCTTCGCCCCATGCTGCTTTATGTCCTTATTACGTCAATGATAGGCGGAATGCAGATGTTTGACATTCCTTTTTTGCTTACCGATATGCGCGGTGCTCCCGACTTTAAGATACGGACCACATCCATGTACCAGTACAACATGGCGTTTCAGGGCCGCAATGATTACGCCTATGGAGCGGCAATTTCCATTGGTATATTTATCATTACCGTTATCCTGGCCCTTATAATCTTTTTCTTTTTGCAGGATCGAAGC
>WRNF01000007.1 GCA_009776715.1 Treponema sp.
AATTAANCTTCCTTACAGAACGAACCTCACGCAAAGTTAGTAACACAAACATGATACGCCGCCCTTCAGGGCGGGGAGGTTCATTTTCCAATCCGCACCATCCTAAACCCAATATCTTCATAAGAATCGTCCATGGGGTTGATTGCGCCCCTGTGACCTGAACGGAGGTACCGAGCCGGGCAACAGAAAGATCCGCCACGAATCACCCGTTGATTCATGGAAGCCTTCGCAGCAGCATCGGTGCCCAAAATTTCTGAGGTTCCGGAAACCGGACCGCGAGGGTCTGTCTGCGGCCCGCTGGGGTAGTCACCGTACCAGTCGCCCGTCATCTCCCAGGCATTGCCGTGCATTTGATACAGCCCCCAGGGATTGGGAGAAAATTCGTCTACATCAACAAGGCAGCCGCGGCTTATGCCTGGAACAGGGTTGTAGCCAAAATTTGTATCTATAACAGAACCGTTATAATTCGCCATACTTGTAGAGAGGGTTGTGCCATCGCCTCCAGGTAAAAGGCTGAATGGAGTTGTAGTCCCTGCACGGCACAAATATTCCCACTCGGATTCAGTGGGGAGGCGCCAGCCCGAAGCCATCCAGTCTACAGTCACATTCCGCGCAGAACCGGTTCCGTTAATTGTATAAACCTGGTCAAAGCCGTCTTTATCGCTTAGAAGGTTACAGTAATCCAGGGCATCAAACCAGGAAATATATACTACAGGAAACCTTCCGCTTTTAAATTTATTGTCTTTGTACAACGGCTCTGGCATTAATTCTTTATATTCAGCCTGAGTAACGGGGTAGGGCATGGCGAAAAGATCATTGGTAAATATTACAGTATGAAGAACCTCGCCTGATTTTCCAGTTAACCCGTCTGGGCCTTTATTGCCTAGTTCCGTACTGGGGCTACCCATGTTAAATTGGCCTTTGGGAATGAACAGCTCCTCGCATTTATTAACCTTCACCGACGGCCTGCCCGAAGAAAGATATTCATCGTCTCTAAAGTCTAGCGTTATGCGAAAATTCTCCTGATTAATCGGGCGTTTCTCGTTATGTATGCCGATAAACCAAGAGATCGCGTTGTCAAATTCATAACAATCAATGCTGCCGCCATGAATTACATTCAAAAAATTATACTCCGCTTCATTTAAGCCATCCCATGTACCTGTCATTTTAAAGTAATATTGTGTAAAACTTTCCAGGCCAACCAGGGTAATGGTATGACAGCCGTTATTTAATTGAGCTGTCATGTTAAGTGAATCCGTATCTTTAGATATGTTGCCATAAATTTTAACCAAATTCGGAGGCATGAAGTTTGCTGTAATGGGTATTGACGTTATTCGGTTGTTAAACAGTTCTATTGCATGAAGTTTATCTCGCCTATGCAGTTTTTCCTGGTGGTATTTTTCAACGCTAAACCATACTGTTGTTGGCTCTGAGAACGCTCTAATTATCATTAACCACTGGCCGCTGATCCCGGTCATAGTTGCGTTAAGCGCAATCGCGGATTCTTCCGGGTCAGAAGGATCTGTATAGCCATTAATCTTCCAGCCTGAAACCGGAACAGAATTGGAAGTAAAAGAAAGAAATGAACCTTCAAGGCTAATAAGCGATTCGTTGAATTTAAGATGGATATTGTCTATATCTTCATTTAAAACATTTTTGTAAACATCAGAAAATAGTTCTATCTCGCTTCCCAAGACTGATAACAAAACACTAAAATTAACAGTTCTGATTTCACTCTGTTTAGCAATGCGTACTATCCATAGGTGATCTTTAATCATCCCGCTGCCTATATAGCTGCCGGAAGAAGTCCGTACAAAGACTTCCGAACTTTGTAAAACCGCAGAAGGATACACCGTTCCATTAATGGCGATATTTATGTCTACATCTCCGCTAAGAATCACAATCGGGACGAAATCGCTTTGTTTTACGTTCCGTTCAAAAGCAGTATTTAAATAAGGGTCAATATGGACAACCTCAAAAATATTTGCCATTTGCCTGTCAGTGCCAATTTTAACTTGGAGAAGATAATATCCGGATTTACAGGCCGCCTCGCCGATTATAATACTTTCGTTATTATCAATGGGATTTTCAATATTTAATATTTTTTTAGACTGATCCCCATATTCGGAAAGTACTATTGAATAACTTGTTGCAAGAAGCTGATCTTCTAAATTAAAACGCCATGAAAACAATCCTTCACCTTCATTAGTAATATTACTAATATATATGACAATATTAATATTTTTCCCATTTATAACGTTAGCCGTAATGCTTCCTTGGGCAAATTCTATTTCTGAATTCATAAAAAACACTCTGCCAAAAGCAGTTATTTTCCATGTGCCTTCCTGTAAAGCAATATCCTTTGCAGAATTCTCTTCTGCGGAAAAGATTATATCTTCTTTAACAAAATTATTTTGAAGTGAAGTGAAAACAAGCCTGTACGATGAAAATTCTGGCGGATTTGCCTTAATAGTCCGGTCATTTCCGCTTGTTCCATTTTCTGCAATATTTATGTTGACAATTCCAAATTTAGCACCTGAAGGAGTTCTTAATGGAGAATCAATTGGATTATTACAGCTTACCAGTACATTTATTATTAAAAAACAATTAATAATTTTCATAAAAACCTCCTTAAATTAACGAAAAATAAGCCGAAGTTCCATACGGCACACCGTTTATTGTGCCAATAACTGTAAAAACATAAGGGCCAATATCGAGATGCCAGTCAAGAATATAGGAATTTCCTTCCCATACTTTTTCGCCGTTTAAGTAAAATTCAAAACCTTTTTCGTCCCATATATCTTCTGCCAAAGCCGTAATTTGAAAGGAATCTCTATTCTCCCTGCTTATTTTCAGGGGCATTCCTATTAGTTTTGGATCGTGAAAATTGCCAGCCTGTAAATATACAATTCCAATTGCTGATGTAATCGTATCGGTTTTTATCATATTACTGGGCAAACTAAAATTATCTTCATTAAAGGCTTCTACCCAAATATAATAATCGGTGCCAGGAATAAGCCCGCCGATTGAAATAAAAGAAGTTGTAGCAATTAACTGTTCACCGCTATCCATAATCCCTTCGGTATTACAATAAATTTTATAATACTCCGCATAATCTATTTTGTTCCAGGAAACAAATAATTCATTAGGGTATTGTTTTATTATTGGAGACGGAGAAGAAAGTAATGTGCGTGCTTGTAAACCTTCAGTGGGTTCGCCATAAATTTTATCAGGATTATTTAAGGCACGAACAATAAATTTATATGTGGTATTTGAAGATAAATTTTTAACAGTAAATTTAGTATCCTTGATTATATCTGTAGTAAACAACAACGAAGATGCATCATCATGAACATCAATAACATAGGCTGCAGCTCCGGTCTTAAAAGACCATTTTAATTCCACAGAATTATCTGTTTTTTCGCTAACTGCAAAATTTTCAGGCTTTGTAAGCAGCGTATAACAATCCAGTAAGACAGGAGAGCTTTGTATTCCGGATGTTCCAACAGCAGTTAAATGTAAAAAACAATGCACATTTTCCATTAAATTATTAAGCTGGAATGAGTTTTTATTAATAATAGGTCCAATAATAAATGATTCTGCCATATCAGCGTTAGTAGACGATTCAATGTAATAAGATGCATCAGCATCATTAATTAATTCCCAATGTAAATCAATAGAATGTGCAGTAATTGTCTGTGCTTCAAAAAATGCAGGTTTTCTAATTCTTGTTATTGCAAAAACTTTTTCAGAAAAAATGCTGTCATTATTGTTAACATCATTAACAGCCCGGACTTGGAAAACGTACTTCGTATTATGCGTAAGGTTATCCAGTAAACAATTTGTTGTTCCGGTAATGATTTTATTCAAATGATATTGCGGATTTTCCTCCAAATTTGCAGGGTAATATAAAACTTCATAAGCAGTTGCGTTTTCAATAGAATTCCATTCAAGAAAAACTGAGGTCTCAAAAACACATTCATCTTCAAGAAACCCGGAGCCATTGTTTTTAATTTCCGGAGCATTAAGTTTCAGAATTACAGGTTTTGGGCTGCTATAAGCAGAGTAATTTGAATCAGAATGGGCTTGAATGCAATAAAAAAAATTTTTTTCAATTACATCGATAATGCAGTTTGTTCCGGTAATATCCCATTTTATTAATTTTACAGGCTCAGATTCATTTAAAAAGCAATGCACAGAATAATAATTTGAGCCGGGTACATTACTCCACTCAATGTAAATTTGAGTCGGATTAATTGAATAAATATTACTTATAACCGGAGTTTTTAATTTCGTAATAAACTCGATTTCATTAGAGTTATCGCTCTCCTCATTATTAGAATTTTTTGCAGTCATAAAAATTTTATAAACAGCGTTGGAATCAAGGCCCGTTAATTCGAGGCGTTCCCAGCCTGAATCCAGGCCATTACCGTTAATTTTGAATTTTGCTGCATCAAAAATACTGTTATTACTTTCAGTAATTTTTCGTATATTAATTTGTAATTTTTTTGAGTTTTCCGATTTTTTATATAAAAGTATTATTGAAGAAGCTGTAGTATCTTCCGCTAGAATTAATGGCGGCTCAGGTACGCCTATGTTTGATTTTAAGGAAAGATCGCAACCGAAAAATAAACTAAACACTATTAAAACTATCAAAATAATATAAAATTTATTATTAATATTATAAATCATAATTCCATCCTCCTGCTTTAGTTCGAACAATTAATTCCAAAGATCTTTGACTCTCATATTCGCCTAACACTGTAATAAGACAGTACGTATACTCTGTGTCAGGCGTAAGGCCAGTATCGGTGAAAGCAAGGGCTTTAATTAAATGCCCTTCATTTAAAAATTTAAAATCAAAATCAAAATCTCCACCAGCAACACAGCGGAGAATTTTAAAGCCATCTGCCTTGCCTGCTTGTTTCCAGCTCAAAGAAATAAAATCATATCCTGCTGCAAAAGTTTTTAGATCGATAGGCGGCAAGGGATATATTGTTCCTGGAAATTCAACAAAAGGCGTCCAGTTTAAAATTTCACTAGAACCGATATTATTTGCAGCTTGAACGGAATATGAATAACTCTCGCCTGGAATTCCTGCAAAATCATTATAAAAGGTCCATGACTTAAATACGTATCCTATATAATCCTCCTTTAAATCCGGGTTTTTACGAAAAATCATGTAAATTTCAGCATCAACAGGATCCCATGTAATGTATATGCCTCCGTCTATAACCTGTGCATGAATATTTTTTACAGTGGCAAGCGGCAGCTTCAATTCATCGTCAATGTCTTGTTCAACATAACAGGATAAAAAAAGCAATAAATTAATAAAATAAATAAAATTTGTGAATTTCATTTTATCCTCCATAATTAACTATCAACAATGTTAAACATTGCATTGTCGTTGCGATCAACAAAAACACTCCAGCCCATCCCGGAATATTGTGCCGGAATGTTAACAACAATTTCACCGGAATAGGCTTCCAATGGGGTACCGCTGACAGCAATTTTTACTTCATGAGGAAATTCGCCTCCCTGAACAAAGCAGATAACAGACTGCAAACCGGATGGCAAATTCAATATCCATGAAGAGGCATCCATGCCAGATTCAACGTTGTAAAAGACGTTTCCGTCCATCATAAGAAAGAATTCAATTGGCGCAATTTCCTTACCAATAATTCCGGAAATAGCGGTATTGTTTTTAATAACCGCCTTAACTAATTCTCCTTCAAATGGACTAACATTTGCTGATATTTTCCCGTTTTTGTCAACAAAAATATCAATGATTGCGGAATTGCAAAACCCGGCTTCATTGCTAACATAGACGGAAGTATTGCCTGCCATTAATGATTTTATTACAACATCTCCGCCATCTAACTCTGCACAGACAATCCCGTATTTTAAAGGTAAAATTAGATGCGGCTCTATGTTCAGCAAATCCTGAACTTCGTCTTTGTTGATCCTTAAAATAGAGGAAATAAAGGCAGCAGGCTCCTCTGAATCGATTCTGCACGCAGATAAGACTACGAGCAGCATTAGTGCGAATAAATTTTTTTTCGTTTTCATAAAAATCCTCCAAAAAAATATTTTAGTAGCTAAAAAGCTACGTTTAAAACAATGCCAATTTTCGCAGAAGAATTAAGTAAATGCATTCCGGGAAAGTAAGCGCCTTTTAATGAACCTCTAATTCCAGCTTTAAAAAAGCTGCCAAACCAAAAGCCCAAATTAACAGCAGGTTCTAGGTATATTCCGCCTGCATAAATCTTTTTTGCCTCCTGCTTTCGAATCAGTTGGGTATATCCGGTATCAAGGCTTAATCCAAATGAAGGAGAATATTCTTTACGAGGATATCTTGTAGTCTGCCATCCAATGCCAAGACCGCCAGAAATTTCATAAAAATCTTTTCCAAAAAAATCGCCGTAAAATGATAAATTAAAATTTGCCTTTTGTTTAACAGGAAGGGATAAACCAATAATAAAATTTGCAGGAAACATAACCAATTCACCGTTCTCTGCTGTAAAAAAGTTGTAGCCTAGGTTAATGGTCTTAAGAAATTTAGCGAAGTGATTACGTATCTTTCTTTCAAAAGCATTCTTCCTTTTCTGCGGAAGCAAGTCAGCCAATGAGAGAAGCACTTGTTTCGCTTTATCCAGCGAATCCATATCTTTTCCGACGAAAACGCGGATTTCTATGCCATCTTGAATACGAAAAATTCTTATATCGTTTTTATTAATATAGATTGCCAGCCGGGAATGTTCCCAAAGCATAGGGACGAGTTCAGCATTTGTATTATTAAGGCCATTGTCGATAACATGATTGAAGAAAACGGTTTCTTCTTCGATTAATTGTAAGCCTATATTGCCCCGGATGGCTTCTTCATAATAACCCGCTGCTACAAGATTAATGTGGGTAACGATCTCTGTTTCTTCTACCGAAGGATTCTTTGAGGCAAAATATACCATATAGGTTGAATATTCATGAGAGCACAAATGGGGAACCGGAATTAAGAAAAAAAGGAAAGTTATGAAAATAATAAAAATATGATTAAGCATTTTACACCTCCTAATAATTAGCCAGTGCCTGCGGTAGATTTATAATAAAATAATTAATAATTAATTTTTTCAATTCTGACATAATAATAGAAGGATTACCGCTTAGATAGTTCGGAGTAAATATAGTATCGGACAAAAGGACATAATTTTCTTTTTCATCCAGCAATGTAAGGCCGGCGGCAAAACTTGTTGCAAATTTTTGAGCCTGCCGGGAAATGCTAATTTCACAGCTAAATCTCGCGTTCGAGGTGTTGTCTTTGGCTAGATTAAGGCCATTCGCGTCAAAGACAGAGTAAATTTCAGGGATTGGAATATTGTTAACAAGTTTGATCTGCCGTAGATTAAATTTTTCATTATTAGATGACCGAAACATATTAAATCCAGAAAGATTAAGATGAATATTAATTTTGTTACCAACTTTAACAATATTTCCAATATTTTGCTCGATAAAATTGACAATTCGGGCTTCATATTTATCGCGTGGATAAACAAGGATAGAATCATTGCGAATAGCCGAGCTTATGAAAAATTCGGACTCAAGAAGATACGCTAATTCAGGCAGAAAATGCGGATAGGAAGGAACCTGAATTAATAAAATCTTTTCATCAAAAAATTCCCGAATAGATTGGTCCTTCTCCATCTTGCCAAAGAAAAAACTAACGGCACCCATTATGTCTTGAATTTCTTCCTTATCTTGACGTCTAAACCAAATCTTGGCGCAATAAATATCACGATCCATAAAATACAATGCATCATAGAAAGGAGGCAGTAAAGCAATAGCATTAAGCTCAGAAATTAGGCTGTTATTTTCAGAAGAAGTAAAATTATGTAAATTTTTAGAATAACTCTCCAATTCCCGTTTGTTTTCGGAGTATTCCAGAACAGTTTTGCTTCGGACTTCGTTTAGCCCAAGGTAGGACAGCAATTGGTCAATGAAGTCCTCGCGTGCTTTTTTATAGCTGCCTTTCGCTCGGCCTATTAAAAACTCTAGATCATCGAAATTTGATTTTTCCTCATTACCGTTAAAATATTCATCAAACCCCAAATCATCGTATAAAGAAACGTCATTCTGCCCGTCATCTTGCGAGGGGGAAATTTTTCGGGAATTTGTTCGGCAAGAAGAAAAATAACGAACAATAAATACAGCAACAACTGCAAAAAAAAGCAATTTAATGCAAAATTTGGCCAGCTTTATCATTTTACTACTCCATAAAAAATTAATTTAATAGAAATTAAACGTTCTGATCATGGAAAGTAAAAAATAAATTGTTTTTTTAAGGAATTTCTGAGAAATTTAAAAATATTTTTATTTTTGGCCCTTCAGATATTATAGTGGAATTCCTTCACGCAGAGACGCAGAGAAGAAGAAATGGTATGAAAAAACAAGAAAAATCCGAATTTCCTGATAAATTTTATGAATTTTTTCTGAATTTCCTTAGAAAAACGATGCAATTTCATAGCACTGCTCTGCGTCTTTGCGTCTCTGCGTGAGCTTCTTCTTCAAAATAGTTTCCCTACAATCTCCTGCGTCTCTGTGTTATTTAATTTGATATAATCCGCTTTTTTATATTATTGTATGGTAATTCAATAATTTTTAGCATTTTCCACAATATTCCCGAAAGAACCTTATTTTTTAAAAAACGAGGAAACTCTATTTTTCAAAGTCCGACAGGCTCCTAGGGATGCAAATTCGTTGGAATATTATAAGTTTCATCCGGCGGCTGAACCGCTGTTGTAGAGCCGCTATGGGAAACACCCGTGGGTACCCCATTAACAAAGGACCTGATATATCTATGCGCCTGCGAAGTTGAAGAACTTGGACCGGCGCCGTTAATTATACTGCGCTGGCCGCCGTTATTGGTAAGATTGAGAGTGCTGATGTTTTCTACAGAAACGCCGGGCTTGTGGGGAAGCTGCATGGCGCTTATTGACCAGACCGCATTGCTGAATACATTATACATTCCCAGGCCTATGGCGTAATGATTGTTCACTGTATTTGCAACTTTGTATGCTGCCCATCCTGTAGTATCGGTGTTTCGCCATTTATCAGTATTAACCGGAACATCGTAGGGACGTTCATTCTGATAAAAATATGTGCGCCCGTTTTCACCTAACCAAAGCGTCTCGTGTTCATGGTAATGTTCCACAAACAGGCCGTAAAGCGTAACATCGTCTCCGGTTACCACTACCCCGTTCTTGGTGGTGTTTCTGGTCCAGCCGGTGGTTCCGGATACGCCGTGGTCGGCGCGCCATGCCCAAAAATGGTCGCCGATGACATTATTGCTGTTTATCAGAGCGGAAATGTCGGCATTGCAGGGCTGGCGAAGGCCGCCAATACGCATAAAAATGTCCGCCAGCAGGGTCGGGTTTGCGTAATGGTTATTGTTTGCCCCGTATTCGCCCGCGCATATAAGATAGGTAGAGCTGTATTGAGCATCAAGCATCAGGCTGGCGACCGTTACGCCGTCTACATCATCGATAAAAATTGCGCCGTAAGTATTTCCGCTGGCGGGAATAAGCGTGGCATACCCGGAACCAAGGAGTATTGTATTGGGGTTTTTTATCCTAAGCGGCGCGCTTAATTCGTACATGCCGGGCAGGAAATAGATGTGTTTGCCTGAGTCCAGCGCGGCATTTAAGGTTGCAGCCGTGTCTATCCCGGGCTTTGCAATGTAAAAATCTTTAACCAGTACCAGTGATTGACCTTCGCCAATATCATTTTCCTTCCATGTTATGCCGACAGCATCTCTTCTGAGCGCAGGAACAAACACCATGTATTCGTTAAGGCTTGAGTCAAAATATAAAAACGGTTTTTCACGGATTACCGGAGTTGTATCGACCTTTGATCTTTGATATGTTGTTGCGTCAACAAAACCGGATGAACCCTGCACGGTTTTATTGTAGTCTACGCCGCTGAATGAAGAAGCATTAAAGTGGCAGTTTCTCGCGTAAAACTGCTGCTGATTCTGCGAACCAACAGCGGCGCCGAAATAGCTGTCGCTAATGAAGCCTCCGGAGACCCAGCCGTTGTTCCATTGAAATATTGTTGCAACCGTTGTATGCATGCGCCGGGCAGGAGCAGCCTGGGAAACCGACCATGTAAACGTGCCGCCCTGAACCGACAAATTTTCTATGGATCGCCAGAAATTTTGGGTTCCGTTGTCGCCTGATAAATAAGCGGGGCAATGCACAGCGTTTAACAGCTTTGTGTCTGTGGGAACCGGGCCAAGCCCATGTACGCTGGTATAAAAACCGATTTTTATGGCCGCGGGGTGGTTATATGATCCGGGCTTAAAATAAAACGCATACCTGTTACTGGTCCAGTGGCCGCTGCTGGCGCCGCCGCTAGAATTCCCTGTTACTGTGTCATGGATGTTGTTTATTTCACCAGTAATAGCTGACATAGCATCGTACTTGCTGTCATAAAAATATGTATTTGTGCCAAATACTTTTATTTCCAGCGCCCTTAGTACTTCCGATATTGTCGTAGCTCCGTTTTTTGCCACAATTTTGTAGTAGTTTTCGTATTTAACAGGATTGGGATTAGGGTCGGTCCAGGTACCCGCGGAGGTAACAGTGTCAATTAAAGCATAGGCGCCCAAACGGCTGCCGGAACGCCAAATTTCATAACTATTTGCCCCTGCAACTGCGTCCCATGTTATAGTAATTCCTTGACTTGAAAAGGTTATGTTCCCCGGTCCGGTGTAATCTTCGTTAGGATCAAAAAAGAGCAGCGTTTCCTCTATCTCCGCTTCCGAATTGATTAACCTGTATCCGTTCTTGTTTGCCGTTACCACAACGCTGCAGGTTTGCTGCTCGGCAAGGCCGCTTATCTCATAACCGGAACTGGCTCCGGTTACTTTGTTTCCAAGTTTAATAGCGGCTGCAGTGGCATAGGTTCCCTCCCTCCAGTAAAGATCGTAGCTGTCCGCCGCAGGCTCTGAATTAGTCCATGACACAGTGATTTTATTATACCCACCGGTAAGGGTCAGTTCCGGCGCCGCAGTGAATGAAAACTGCAAAACCCTCGGCATTGCCGTTTGTACTGCAGAATCAATGGAGGCATACCCTTCCTTGTTTGCCCTTATCACTACGCTGTAAATGCAGTTGTTCACCAGATCGTTTATTGTGCCGCCCGAAACAGCTCCTGCAAGCATGTCCCCGGTCTTGACATCAGTTGCATTGGTAAAATCTCCGTCTATCCAGTAAAGGTTGTAGCTGTCCGCAGCAGGGTCTGACTCAGTCCATGAATAATCGATGATCCCATCTCCGGCGGTAATGTCCAGCACAGGGCCGGCATTGAAATTTTCCGGCGGCCCATCGTCAGATACCGGCATAGCGCTTTGAACGGCAGAATCAATGGAGGCATACCCTTCCTTGTTTGCCCTTACCACAACGCTGTAAACGCTGTTATTTGCCAGCTTGTCAATGATGCCGCCCGAAACGGCGCCTGCAAGCTTTGTTCCGGCTTTAACGGAATTTGCATTGGTAAAATCGCCTTCCCGCCAGTAAAGATCATAACTGTCTGCCGCAGGGTCTGCTTCAGTCCATGAATAACTTATTGTCCCATCGCCGGCTGTAATTTCCAGCACAGGGCCGGAACTGAAATTTTCCGCCGGGCCTTTATCTGATGCCGGCATAGCGCTTTGAACGGCAGAATCAACTGGATTGTACCCTTTTTTGTTTGCCCTTACTGCAAAACTGTAAATGCAGTCATTGTCCATGCCCTCAATCGTGCCGCCTGAAACGGCGCCTATAATTTTCATTCCGTCTTTGACATCGATAACATCGGAAAAATCGCCTTCAATCCAGCAAAGGTCATAACTGTCCGCTGCCGGGTCTGAAGGAACCCATGCATAACTTATGGTTTTATCGCCGGCTGTAATTTCTAATACCGGGCCTGCGCTGAAATCTTTTAAAGTGCCGGGTTTCTTGTTGTTGCCGTCCGGATTGGGGCAAGAAGCTATGAATGCAGTGCCTAAAAGCACTGCTGCTATGAAATAATTTCTGTTTTTTTTACGCATTTTTCTCTCCTGTTATATGCCGGCAAATTCCATTTAATTGCCCTATACAAAAATTAGCTGACTGCTTAACTCAAGCGGCCAGCTAATAAAAATCAAATAAAGAAATTTTACGGATGCAAATTCGTCGGAAGATTAAAAGTTTCATCCGCAGGCTGCGTGCCTGTTGTTGGGCCGCCGTCTGAAACACCCGTGGCAGTACCGTTTTGGTACAATGTTAGGGACACTCGTCCGTTTGGCGGATTACCCGCTCCCGCACCGTTTACAATACTGCCGTAACTGCCGTTTTTAAGGTGGTGGGTACAGGCGTTTTTAATGATAACATCCGCTTTATTGGGAACTTCATAAGGATTTTGCCTTATTACAGTGTTATTGAATACCGAATATGACCCCATACCTGCCGCATAGTGATGATTAACGCTGTTTGCAACCTTATACGAAGCCCAGCCGTTCACAGTGTTATTATGGCTCATGTAGGATGACTGATTTGGAGGGTCATAGGGCGCTTCGTTTTGGTAAAAATAGGTTCTGCCGTTTTCACCTAACCAAAGCGTCTCGTATTCATGGAAATGCTCCACAAAAAGGCCGTACATTGTTACATTGTCTCCGGTTACCACCACCCCGTTTTTGGTTTTGTTTGATGTCCAGCCGACTCCAGTGCCGTGGTCGGCGCGCCATGCCCAGAAATGGTCGCCTATGACATTATTGCTGTTAATCAATGCTGAAATGTCGGCATTGCAGTTTGCGCGGACGCCGCCGATGCGAAGGAAAATGTCCGCCAATAAGGTTGGGTTTGCGGAATGGTCATTGTTTGCGCCGCTTTCGCCCGCGCATATAAGATAGGTTGAATTGTACAATGCATCAAACATCAGGCTGGCAACGGTAACGCCGTCAACATCATCCACAAAAACCGCGCCGTAAGTATTTCCGTTGGCAGGAATCAGTGTGGTATACCCTGAACCAAGGAGTATCGTATTAGGGTGTTTTACCCGCAGCGGTACGCTTAATTCAAACCTGCCGGGCAGGAAATAGATATGTTTGCCTGCGTCAAGCGCGGCATTTATTGTTGCGGCCGTGTCTGTGGGCTTTGCGATATAAAAATCCTTAACCAGTATCAGTGAATAACCGTCTCCAATATTACTGGCCGTCCATGATACGCCGACAGCATCTTTTTTAAGCGCCGGAACAAATACCATGTATTCGTTAAGGCCTGAATCAAAATATAAAAACGGTTTTTCGCGGATTACCGGAGTTGTATCGATTTTGGTTCTGGTGGCGCTTGAGGTGTCATTTTCAACATTGCCGGATGAACCCTGTACGGTTTTATTCCAGCCCACGCCGCTAAATGCAGAAGTGAAGTGGCAGTTTCTTGCGTAAAACTGCTGCTGGCTTCCCCCCTCAACAGAGCCGGTGAAATAGCTGTCGCACAGGAAACCGCCGGAGGCCCAGCCTCCGTTTTGATTAAAAACCGTGGATCTTGTTGAATGCATGCGCCTGGCAGGGGCGGCCTGGGAAACCGACCAGGTAAATGAGCCGCCCTGAACCGATAAATTTTCTATGGAACGCCAGAAGTTTTGGGTTACATTGTTGTCATTTAAATAAGCAGGGCATTGCACAGTGTTCATCAATTTTGTGTCTGTGGGAACCGCTCCCAGCCCGTTCACGCTGGTATAGAAACCTATTTTTATGGCTGTGGAGTAGTTATATGTCCCGGGTTTAAAATAAAACGCATACCTGTTATTGGTCCAGTGGCCGCCGCCGGCGCCGGTTACCGTGTCATGGATGCTGTTTATTTCACCGGTAATAGCTGACATGGCATCGTACTTGCTGTCGTAAAAATATGTATTAGCGCCGAATATTTTAATTTCAAGGGCAATCACTTTCTCTGATAATGTCGTAGCACCGTTCTTTGCCACAATTTTGTAGTAGTTTTCATATCTAACCGGATTGGGATTAGGGTCGGTCCAGGCGGCTGTGGATGTAACAGTGTCAATTAAGGTATAGGTACCCAAACGGCTCCCGGAACGCCATATTTCATAGGAATTCGCGCCTGTAACAGTGTCCGGGGTTACAATAATTCCTTCGTCTGAAAATGTTATATTCCCCGGACCGGAGTAATCATAATTGGGATCAAACACAGATGTAGATATTTTCTCGGTTTTTACATTCGAATCGCCTGGAAAGTAATTAGCCTTGTTTGCCGTCACCGCTACGCTGTAGCTTTGATTTTCGGCAAGGCTGTCAATTTCATAGCCGGAAGCAGCTCCAGTTACTTTAGTCCCGGTTTTCACATTGGCCGCAGCAGAATAAGTTCCCGTTATCCAGTAAATGTCGTAGCTCTCTGCCACAGGGTCTGAATCGGTCCAGGAAACAGTGAGTTTTTTATCGCTGCTGCTAAGGGAAAGTACCGGCTTTGCGGTAAATGCATTAATTATTACCGGTTCCGAATTTATTAAGCTGTATCCGGCTTTGTTTGCTGTTACCACAACACTGTAGGACTGTCCGGCACTGATGCTGCTTATTTCATAGCCAGAATTAGCCCCGGTTACTTTGTTTCCCATTTTAATATTTGCTGCGTTGGTATAAATCCCCTCTCTCCAGTAAACATCGTAGCTCTCTGCCACAGGGTCTGAATCGGTCCATGTAACCGTGATTTTATTATCGCTGCCGGTAAGAGACAGCCCTGGCTCTGCAGTAAATAAAAGATAAGTAACTTTTGGCGTAGCTGTTTGAACATCTGAATCAATTGAGTTGTACCCTTCCTTATTTGCCTTTAGCACAACGCTGTAAATGCAGTTATTCACCAGATCGTTTATTGTGCCGCCTGAAAGGGCATCTGTAATTTTTGTCCCGGTTTTAACATCAGTTGCATCGGAAAAATCGCCGTCTATATAATAAAGATCATAACTGTCCGCTTGGGGGTCTGAAGAAGTCCATGAATAGCTTATGGTTCCATTGCCGCCAGTAATTTCCAGTACCGGGGCAGCAGCAAAATCTTCCCGCGGATTATCGGGAGATTCCGGCATAGCTGTTTTTACTGCAGAATCAATTGGATTGTAGCCTTCTTTACGTGCCGTTATTACTACGCTGTAGCTGCTGTTATTGACCAAAGAGCCAATTGTACCGCCCGAAACAGCGCCTGCAAGCTTTGTTCCGGCTTTAACGTCAGTTGCATTGGTAAAATCGCCTTCCCGCCAGTAAAGATCATAACTGTCCGCCGCAGGGTCTGCTTCAGTCCATGAATAACTTATTGTCCCATCGCCGGCGGTAATTTCCAGCACAGGGCCGGAACTGAAATTTTCCGCCAGGCCTTCACCTGATGCCGGCATAGCGCTCTGAACGGCAGAATCAACCGGATTGTACCCTTCTTTTTTTGCTGTTACCGCAACACTGTATATGCAGTCATTGTCCAGGCCCTCAATCGTGCCGCCCGAAACGGCGCCTATAATTACGGCTCCGGCTTTTACCTCGGCTGCATCGGTAAAATCGCCTTCAGTCCAGTAAAGGTCATAACTGTCTGCTGCCGGGTCTGAAGGAACCCATGAATAACTTATAGTTTTATCGCCGGCTGTAATTACCAATACCGGACCGGCGCTGAAATCTTTTAAAGTGCCGGGCTTCTTGTTATTGCTGCCCGGATTGGGGCAAGATGCTAAGAATGCAGTGCCTAAAAGCACTGCTGCTAAAAGATAACTTCTGGTTTTTTTACGCATTTTTCTCTCCTACTCTAGAATTAGATTTACTTTATTCTAACATACTTTTATTTTTTTTTCAATATTTTTAAATGATTTTTCGATAATTTCGTATAAAAACTCTCTGCTGTTATTTAAATTCAAACGTTGCTCTTGCAAATTTTCTGTATTTGTCTATTTCCAGCCATTGTTATATTCATTTAAACCGCTTTAGCCGCAGGGCATTGGAAACAACGGTTACAGAACTAAGGCTCATGGCAGCGGCGGCAAACATGGGGTTCATAAGCGGGCCTCCAAAGAGATGCAGAAGCCCTGCGGCAATGGGGATGCCGAGAATGTTATACGCAAAGGCCCAGAACAAATTTTGCTTAATTATGCGGATTGTCCTTTTGCTCAAATTGATTGCAGTGGANACATCCATTANATCGGAACGCATTAACACAATATCCGCACTTTCCATGGCAACATCTGTGCCGCTGCCGATAGTAATGCCTATGTCCGCCTGAACCANCGCAGGGGCATCGTTGATGCCGTCCCCGACCATAGCTGCTTTTTTGCCTTCATTTTGCAGTTTTTTTACCTCATTGGATTTATCCTGAGGCAGCACTTCAGCCAGCACATGGTCAATCCCTACCTGTTGTGCAATAGCGGCAGCGGTTTTTTTGTTGTCGCCGGTTATCATGGCAACTTCAATTCCCATTTTGCGTAAACATTTGATGGCTTTGCCGCTGTCCGCTTTCACCGTGTCCGCAACCGCTGCAATTCCCGCAAATTTTCCGCCAATGGCAGCATATACCGGTGTTTTTCCTTCGTTTGCCAGTCTTTCGGAATCGGCTTCCAATGCAAAAAACGAAATGCCGTTTTCGGCCATAAGGTTTTGGTTTCCTATGAGGA
>WRNF01000008.1 GCA_009776715.1 Treponema sp.
TTGGCCTGGGTGTTTGGCGGAAAAAAATTCGGACAATATACTTACGATCATTGGTATGATCATGAATGCGATGATATAAAGGAGGCACAAGAAAAACAAATGGCATTAGATTTTCAGAAGAAATTAAAATTTGGAGTTTTGGGATGCTCAGCCCATTANGCAAAGAATATTGCCTTACCGCTAAAATCTTCAATGCTGACGGAACCTTATGCTGTCGCTTCTCGCAATGTGGAAAAGGCCAGGGAATATGCCGCAGCGCATGGGTTTAGTAAATGGTATGGATCGTATGAGGAATTGTTAGAGGATGATTCGGTGGATTTTGTTTTTATTCCCCTGCCCAATCATCTGCATAAAATGTATATACAAAAAGCGGCAGATGCGGGAAAACCGGTAATCTGCGAAAAACCGATATGCCTGACTGCGGAAGAAACTGTTCAAGCCGCTGCATATTGCAAACAGAGGAATGTGCCGCTAATGGAAGCTTTTATGTACCGCTTCCATCCGCAGTGGGTTAAGGCAAAAGAAATTGCAAACAGCGGTGAAATTGGAGAAATTTATTCCATACACTGCCATTTTTCTTTTACCTTGAATGACAGCGGCAATTACCGTAACTTTGCTGAATTTGGCGGCGGAGCGTTATATGACATTGGGTGTTATGCCGTTTCCAGCGCCCGTTTCCTTTTTGATGCCGAGCCTAAGCGTGTAAGCTGCAGCTTTGCACAAGACCCTGAATTCAAGGCCGATATTTTTGCTTCGGGTTTAATGGATTTTAGCGGAGGAAAGGCAGCTACTTTTTCTGTCGGCATAAAAATGTTTTCTTTGCAGCAATTGTGCGCAGTTGGAACCGGCGGTTCTTTGGTTATGGAACTTCCGTTTAATCCGCTCCCCGGTGTCCCGGCCAGCCTTATTGTGAACAATAATAGCGGACAGCGAATAATTGAAATAACCCCCGCAGATCAATATCTGCTGGAATTTGAGGCTTTTGCCGAAACGTTAAAAAACAAAACCGCAGTTCCCTTGCCGCCGGAAGAATCTGTTGCCAACATGGCAGTAATAGACGCGTTATTCAAAGCTGCCAGAAGCGGAAATTGGAAAGATGTTGAAAAACAGCATTAAATGTGTAATTATTTTGGGCTTTTTTATTGTAATTAGGGATTGTCATCATATTATACACTTAGGCATAAAAAATTCCTTTTTAAATCTTAATAATCTTGGCCTTTATCTGTTGTTCCATTGTTTTACCGTCTTTCTCTTTTTCAACAATAAGAAACAATCCTTTATTACCGGATTGTTTTTCCCATATCTGACCGATTACTTCTTTTTCTTTTGTGTCATCGCCGGTTGCTATAAACCCTCCCTTGTATTCGATTACCAGAATGCGGTCATCATTTAATTTTGCCACAAAGTCCGGGTAGAAAAAATCCGTAGAAGTGGGGAGTTTGAAAGAAGCGGAATGTCTATCAATGTTACGCAGCCACAAATTAACTTCATCTGATGCATCAATGGCTTGGGCGCATTGAGCTTCTTCATTGTTCATTGGACCAATTTGATTATTCCCTAAAAAATGTTTGGTGAATTTATATGATCCGGTATAGGGAATAATAATGTCATACATTCCTTTTTTGAATTCAAAACCTGTATCAAAATCGAGGGTTTTTCTGTATTCGTTTTGAAACAATGCAAAAGATTTATTGCGGGCTTTTTTCCTGGCTTCTACTATGATGGCCCCGAGTTTATTAAGAAGGGCAAACTTTGCTATTACCAGATTATGAGGGGCAATTTTGCGGGTATTGATTAAGTAATCAACCACTTTTTGCAGCCAAGTTGCCATTTCCGGTTGGGGTATATCGTTTTGCTTTAGATTACGGTCTAGCCAATGAATAAGGTTGACTGGTTCCCATACATCTATATCGCTCAAATAGGGTAATAATTGGTCTTTTCCGGTAGTAGTAAATTGCAGTTTGTTTCCTTCAAGGTCGATGCTGAACCCCTGTCCGGGGATTTCTTCGATATTGAAGTCTGTTTTTTCAAGGCGTGTTTTAGCTTCATTGTTTATATTCCAATCGTAATATTCAAAAATTATATTTGGGTCTGCAAATTCCAACTGGCCATCCAGTTCTACCATGAGGCGGGGGACAATAAACTTATCGCTTTTATCCGAAGGGGATAATTCTTCTTTAATTTTTATGTAATTGTTATACCTTTGCATGAACGAGGCAGCTTCTTTTGTGGATTTTTTGCTTATTATGTCATATACAACTTTTACATCTTCATCGGTAGTTTTTTGAGTGAAGAATAAAGTGCTGTTGCTGTCCAGTTCAACGGTAGCAGGCAAATCTTTCTTTTCAATTTTTGTTTCCAGTTTAAAAGCATTATAGGGTAAACTCCAACCAGGGTCTAAATCAGGCTGATTATTTTCTATAGAGGATCGTGCTTCATCACTGTCAAACCCTTTCTGGATTAGTTTTTCTGTCAAAGCCTCTGCGGCTTCGCTAAATTGATTTGAAACGACATAAGCATACGCTTTGTTAAGAGAAGGAGTTTTTCGGGGTTTGGCATAAGGCATACGCATTACCCTGCCTAACAACTGAGTAACGGTTGTATCGCTTTTTACATTCGCAAGTGAACATAGAATATAAGCGAAAGAACAATCCCATCCTTCTTTAAGTGCTTCGACCGTGATTATATAGCGTGTTGGTTCGTTAAGGCTAAAAACGTCTATATTGTCAAGTTCTTTTTGTTCGCCTGTGGCAATTTTTATTTGTTCTTCCGGTATATTAGCTGTTTCCAATAGATATTTTTTCAATACCTCGACAGTTACCTCTTTATCCTTACTTTGAGCCTGAAACAGCAATATTGGACGGATATACTCTTTTTCGCCATCACAGTCATTTTCAAGGGCTGCCCTGCGGGTAATTGCATTATCTACAGCTTGTTCCCAATTTGTTAGAACTGCAAGGGCGATGGGAAGTTTAATCATTTCTTCGCCTTTGAGTTCACAAGCACGGACATTGTAAAGGGTATTATTATTTTCTTTCGGGGTTGCGGTAAATTCGATTATAGCGGCGGGGTTTATGCGGCCTTGTGTGCCCTGTGCCAGTTCTGTTACAACCTTGTGAGCTTCGTCTATTATAAGAATTGGATTGTGGTAATGCAGAAGATTAGAAAATGAATACTTAGGGCGGCCTGCAATTTGCCTTCGGCAAATTGCTTGGGAGTTTTGTGCGGATGCACAAAACTCCAGTGTTTTTTCCTTTATTTCCATACCCATATATTTAGCAGGGGGCATTTTTACAAAATGGCTTTCCATGTTTTCGTTGTCTTTATAAACATTATATTTATCGGTATTGGCTTTTACAAATGACTGAATTGTGGAAACAATTATGCAGGCGTTTTCTTCTATATCGGACGGGCGGATATTAAACTTTTCGTCCAAGTCGAAAATCTTTACTTTTCCTTCATATTGTTCATTTAATGTCATTCGATACGGGTGTCTAGAATTTTTTAAGGCCTCGGCTGTTTGTCTGCGTATTGTATCAGTAGGAACAAACCAGAGAACGAGCGGATATTCTTTATCGCACCAGGTATGGGCAACTATTTTTATGGCATGAGCAGCTATGATTGTTTTCCCGCCGCCGGTGGGTACTTTGATACAAACACGGGGAGTATTGGGTATGCTGTCCCATATCGTATAAGTATTATTTATATTTGCAAGCCGGGCGGCAATTTCGCTATCTGATATTATTTGCCTAAAAGCTTCCTCGTGTCCTACAATACGGCAATGTTCGAAAAAAGATTGTAATACATTCAATGTATTCTGCTGATATTTTTTTAGCTGCATATTAACCATCCTGTTTTCTTTATCCCTATTTATTCCTTTTTCCTCTTTGCCGGAAGATTTTTTATGTTATCCGCAACCTGTTGTCGTGCCATTCTAATTGCCTTAAGTAATTTTTTTTTTTAAAATCCTCCAGCTTTAATTCTATTGCAATCAGGCGATGTAAACTACGATGATAAAAAAGCAGATCAAGATAATAATCATCTTTGCCCACAGTAATACGTTTTTGCCGTGATAAAAATGCAAAGTCTGATCCGAATTCAATAATAAAACGCTGCATTTCTGCCAAAATTGCATTTTCCAAATCTTTTTCGGAATAAGTGTCTTTTAGGCCAAGAAAATCCAAAAAATAGGGATCGCGGAAAACTAAATCGGGTGTCATTTTTCCTTCATTTTTTAACAGTGCAAGATCGTTTTTAATGGTTTTTTCCGGTTTTTTGCTCAGTGCTGTACGTTCATAAAGCATGGAATCAATCCGCTCACGCAAAACGCGTACGCTCCAATGTTCTGCTTTGCACATTTCAATGTAGAAATCACGTTTGAGGGAATCTGTAATATACAGGGTTGTCTTAATATGTGACCAGCTCAATTGTCGCATCAGTGATGCGACAATTGGTTCGCTAGGAAAAATTACCGCAAATTTGATACAATGACGCAGGTGTTGCTCACTCCACCCCTTTCCATATTCATTTGTCAATTCTCTCCACAGTGTAGAGAGAATCTGTTTTCCGTATTCAGCCCGTTCATCACCTAAAATATCTTTGTTGATGCGTTTGCCAACGCTCCAATATAAAAAGCTTAATTCGGCATTTATTCCAATGGCAACACGCTGGCGGCTTGTTTCTATAAGCTCTCGAATATCTGATAATAAAAGCGGAGGCGATAAAGAAATATCTTTCTTTGTTTTTCCCATTCTAACTCCTACCATACCTTTATATCATAGGGGGTTTGTTTAAATATGATATTATTATTTTCAAGACTAACACAGGTCAACCGTGTTGCTTCACCATATATGACCATTTGGCTGTATTCAAGTTCTGCTTTGTTCTTTTTTGCTGCAACATCTATGTCATTCAAGATACAGTTTAGGGTTTTATGAGTTAAGACATTTCCGCCGTCAATGCTTTTATCGCCCAAAATTCCATTGTATAAAAGCGCATAAGCTGTACCGTTATGTATACCAAGAAAAGCAGATTTCTTTTTAGGTTTTTTCATAGGGGTTTTAGTTTCTGTAAAGTAAATATGAGCGGCCAGGTTTTCAAAAGTAATGGTGCTTTTGATACGTTTTTCATTGTCAAAAACCGCTTCGCCTAATGCGAAAAAGCGGAAGCCGCCGCCGCCTTTCCAGTCTTCGGCTTTTGAAATACCGCCCTGTTCACCGTCAATTACTTTTTTAAGTCTGACGGCACAATGGGTTTTGGCATGGCCGCCCATTTCAATACCGATGTAATGCCGCCCCATTTTGTGGGCAACAGCGGCAGTTGTGCCGGAGCCGAGGAAAGAGTCAAGGACAAGATCGCCGGGGTTGGTGGCAAGAGAGAGTATGCGTTGGATGAGGCGTTCTGGTTTAGGGGTAGAAAAAATATTTTCACTATTAAAAAATTTAACTTCATGCCTTGCTTCTTGATTATGTCCAACATCTTGTTGTAGCCATAAAGTAACTGGGGTCATACCTTCTTTTACATCACTTAAAAATCTTTTAAGTCTTGGTACATTGCCACCATTTTCACCAAACCAAATTCTATTATCTGCAACAAGTTCTGCAAAATTTTCTTTTGATGTTCTCCAGCATCTGCCTGCTACAGGTTTTATCACTGTTCCATTTGGTGTGATTATAGAGTAATCATAAGCGGCATTATATGTTTTCACGGTTAAATCACTTGATGACCATACTCCACGAGGATCATTATCAATATTTCTATATCTTGCATCCATATCTCTTGTTCGAGGCAATAAATTCGGTCGCCATAATTCTTTGTTTCTTGCATAAACCATTATAAAATCATGGCTATCTGATAACCACTTTGCATCATTTTGTGGAGAAAATTTTTTTTGCCATATTACAGTATTTATAAAATTATTTCGTCCAAAAATCTCATCACATATAATTTTCAAATAATGACCTTCATCATCATCTATACTTATCCAAATGCTGCCTTGTTCAGTCAAAAATTGTTTCAATAACTCAATCCGAGGATACATCATTGATAACCATACAGTGTGTTCCAAGTTATCGTCATAATGCTCAAAGGCAGAACCGGTATTATAAGGCGGGTCTATGTATATGCACTTTACCTGTCCGGCGTAGAAGGGCAAGAGGGCTTTAAGAGCTTCGAGGTTATCGCCCTGGACTATGAGGTTTCCGCTGTCAGGGTCGCCGTAGCTTAAGTTTTCATCTTCTACCAAAAGACGGTATTCGACGTTGGAGGCAGCCTTTAAGT
Source organism: Treponema sp. (assembly GCA_009776715.1). The sequence continues at coordinate 6,280 of WRNF01000008.1, forward strand.
CTTCTTCCCTGGTCAGCCAGTTTAGGGTAGGCATTACTTATTCTCCAAATTTTTACCACGAACCATATGAGGGACCGGGGATCGGGGACCGTAATTCGGAATATCAGGGTGCTTCTCGGAAGTATCGCTATTTATCGAACCACAACCCCTGTTCCCCGTTCCCTGCTCCCTGTTCCCTATTTTTGTGTCATTTGTGGCAGTATTCTTATTCGTATCGTTCGTGGTAAATAAAACTCCTTGTTCCTCAATGGTTAATATTTCCTAATTAACCCCTGCGACAGTGCCGCAAAAATTTATCTTAGGATTGTTATANCTTCAACAGCCAAATAGTAATACGTTTCATCCAGTTCATNATAGCTGCTAAATACGCCGGCAAGCTCGATTTCTGTTTGGCTCTCCGGGTAATCTTTTTGGTAAGCAAGGCTGCCATTCAATTTAAATTCCAACCCTTGAGAACAACAAGAAGCTGCATCAGAAATGACCACATAATGATAGTTCATGTCTGTTTCCTGGTAATATGAGGAATAATACATACCCTTTGCTTTTATCGTTTTCCCCAAATAATCTTCCGGGTTTGTCATTATATTATATACTTCGGCATAAACCATTATGCTGCTTAAAACTGTCAAATCAACGTCGTTATTTTCATTTGACAGCCCTAATGTATTTTGCTTTTCTGAACAATTGGTAATAAATGTAATCAACAAACATAAGGAAATACAATAATTTTTCATGGCGTTTAAATTCTTCCTGGCACAAAACCTATTATACTAAAAATAAAAAAAACAGCAATATCCACAACCACAATTGTNGAACCTACAGGAGTGCCGGCTANAATTGANATTAGTATGCCGAAAACAGCGCAAATCACNGAAACCAGGCATGAACATATTGTTACTGCTTTAAAACTCTTAAATACCCTCATTGCGGACAATGCGGGAAATATTACCAATGCAGAAATTAAAAGCGCCCCAACTAGATTCATGGCAATTACAATAACAACAGCGATAACAATTGCAAGAATAAGGTTATATGTTTTTGCCTTAACTCCTGTTGCGGTGGAAAAATCTTCATCAAATGTAACAGCGAATATTTTGTGATAAAATATAAAAAAAACAGAGATAACCAATACCGATAAAACCGCGCAAATCCATACTTCCGTTTTTGTCAATGTCAGTATAGATGTAGAGCCAAATAAGGTTGCACATACATCCCCGGCAAGGTTAGATGATTTTGAAAAAAGGTTCATTATGAGATAACCAACGGCTAATGTGCCTACGGAAATCATGGCGATTGCCGCATCGCCTTTAATTTTTGTATTTTGTCCGGTACGCAGCAGCAAAATGGCGCAGATTATTGTTACCGGCAGAATCAAAAGAAAATTGTTGGTCAGGTTCATCGCCGTTGCAATTGCTGTTNCGCCAAATGCAACGTGGGATAAGCCGTCTCCAATAAAGGAAAATCTTTTTAATACCAGNGTAACGCCCAAAAGCGATGAGCAAAGTGCAATAAGAACACCTACAAGCATCGCGTAACGAACAAACGGATATTGAAAATATAAAATGAATTTATCAATAATATCTGTCATTTTTCCATGTATTCCTTTTTTGTGCCGAAAAACAATGCTGTTCCTGTTCCAATATGCAAGATATGAGAGGCATATTTTACAGAAGCATTAATATCGTGGGAAATCATAATAATGGTTATTCCGTTTTTATTTAAACTTGCTATCAATTCATACATTTCTTCTTCTGCTTTGGGATCAAGCCCTGCTGCCGGTTCATCCAGCAGCAGAATCTTTTTGGCAGCACACATCGCTCTTGCCAATAATGTTCGCTGCTGCTGTCCTCCGGACAATTCTCTGTAACAATGTTTTGCAAGGTGGGAAATTCCCATTTTTTTCATGTTGTCTTCTGTTATTTGTTTTTCAGTTTTGTTGTAGAACGGCCGTAAGCCGCAGCGGTTTAAGCACCCCGAACGGACAACTTCCCGTACAGAAGCGGGAAAGTCTTTTTGAACAATTGTCTGCTGGGGCATGTAGCCAATCTCGTCAGGCTTTAAACCGCCTCCTTTTATAATCTGTCCGGACATGGGCGTTTTTAACCCAAGTATGGTTTTCATCAATGTGCTTTTGCCGGATCCGTTCTCGCCTATTACGCACAGATAGTCTCCGGCGTTTACGGTAAATGAAAGATTGGAAACAACTGTTTTTCTTTCATACCCAAGAGTAAGATTATTGCAAAGCAACTGTAGCATAATGTTTCCNTATTTTAAGGCCTCTTTCAGAACGGCAAGATTATTTTCCATAATGGAAAGATACGATGCTCCNTTTTCAGCATCAGTCATTGTTATTGATTGCATTGCNTCTAACACAAGAATTTTTCGGCTATTGCCCGATGCGCTGCCAATTATTGTTTTAGCAATGGATTGATCCGAGCTTTCAGTTACCATTATGTTTTTCAAAGCTAATTCGTCAGCTTTTTTCGCAAGAAAAATGATAGTTTCAAAGCTGGCTTCCGTTTCAGCGGAGCAGCCGGGAAAAGCGGCATAGTAATTTAATCCGTAATCATCAACAAGATAACGGAACGGAAAACGGTCTCCAAACAGCAGCGTATTGATTGGCGACATGCTTATTGCAGTTTGATATTCATCATCCAGTGCAAGCAATTTTTGAACATATATTTTTAGGTTGTTTTGATATTCTTCAGCGTTTTTGGCATCGAGCGATGAAAGAGCTTCGGCAATGACAGAGCAAAACGAAACAGCGTTTTTCAAAGAAAGCCACACATGCTCATCAAAATCGCCTTCATGTTCATCTTCATCTGCATCTTCTTCCATTCCTTCAATAAATTCTTCTGCCTTTACAGTGCTGCCTAGTTTATCCACCAAATTGATAACGGTCATATTTGGGTTAACCGCTTGATTTAATACACTGACCACCCATTTGTCGGATTCACCGCCTATATATATAAACAGATCGCAAGTCGAGATGGTTACAATACTGTCTACTGATGGCTGATAATTATGCAGGTCAATCCTGTTTTTTAAGAGAAGCGTCAAATTAAAATTATCTACCCTTTCGCCGATGATTTGGCGAACCCAGTCATATTGAGGAAAAACAGTGCAAACAATATTAAGTTTTTCATTTATATCTTCTTTTTGGTTACAACCAGATATTATTATTACAACCATTAGCGAAATTAATAATACAGTTATTTTTTTCATGTTAAACAAGCTCCAAATTAATCTATTCTTATACATAGTAACAGAATTAAGGAAAAAAGCAAGGGGGTACTGCATCTCATGCCTTTTTTCTTTGTAAAATTCAACACATGAAGCCAATATCCCTATTTCATTTTTCAATAAAATATACTTATGATACTTGGTGTTATAAAAGCAATGCTGAAGGTGATAACTTTTTAGTAATTGCAGAAATTTTTAACGAAACATTAACAAATACTTCATATTTTCTTAAAGATAAAAGAGTAATTTTTGCCTACCTTTATTTTTTTGGAGTGTTAAGATGAAACGATTATTTGGAATATTTTCCGCAATGGTGTTTGTTTTTTTTGTATTTACCGGATGCGAAAAAAAATCAGAATCACAGCCTGTGTCTGAAATGACAGTGCAGGAACAACCGGTAACCATTACTGTGGGGGGCTCTACTTCGGTTAATCCTTTAATGGAAATGTTTATCGCCGAATACAGTAAAAACAACAGCAATGTTACCTTTACCGTAAGCGCCACCGGTTCGGGAGACGGCATTAAAGGAGCTGCCGAAAACACCTACGAGATTGGGATGTCAAGCCGCGAATTAAGCCCTGCGGAAATTGGGACAGGGATTGACGGTTTGATTATTGCAATTGACGGCATTGCAGTTATCATTAATAATGCCAATCCGGTTAACAGCCTGAGCACGGATCAGATAAAAGATATCTATACCGGAGCGGTAACCCGTTGGGAAGAACTTGGAGCTTCGGCTAACGGCAAAACAGGAAGCATTGCGGTAGTTTCACGGGAACCGGGTTCCGGGACCAGGGGCGCATTTGAAGAGATTTTAAAGTTTCAGGATCAGCTTGTAAGGGGAGCAATTGAATTTGACGGCACAGGCGCAATAAAAGCAGAGGTGTCCAGAAATGTTGACGCTGTCGGGTATATTTCCCTCGGATCGCTGGATTCGGGCATAAAAGCGCTTAACGTTGACGGGGTTGCAGCAACTACAGAAAATGTAGTGGCAGGAACATATTTAATTGCCAGGCCCTTTATCTTGGTAACAAAAAAGAATATTACAATACGCCCGCAAACACAAGCCTTCCTTGACTGGATAATGGGAAATGAAGGCCAAAGCATTGTTGCAAGCAGTTGGATTCGCGTAAATTAATTTTTTATGAGACCCCGCCGTTTTATTGATTACGGATTTTCATGGCTGTGCAGAGTCTTTGCTTTCACCGGCATTGCCGCTCTGCTGGCCATTGTTGTCTTTATCATTAGCCAGGGAACACAGCCCTTTATTTTTCCATCTGCAAACACCCTGCGGCTTGTTACAGAAAGGATTGACCGCCTAAAGGTAAACGGGGAGTGGTACAATGATCCTCAGGGCTTTATAACATTGCCCTGGAATACCAATACGGTATCAATTCAATTTACAAACCGGGGCGAACAGCAAAATCTGGAATTCCGCCTTTACCCCGATGAAAANGGAAGCGAAAGAAATCCCAGGACAATGTTANTGCAGCCCATCGAAGCCGGAAACGGNGATGTTAGTTTTCCGGATGCCTATACTTGCTCTGTTTCTTATCCGGGCGCCATAGCAGGGCTTACTCAGAAAATACATATTATTTTGCCCGAGCCTCTTTACGGCGTTACACAATTTCTTGGAGGGCAGGAATGGCTTCCCGCTTACAATAAAGTATACGGCATTCTCTCCATGATATGGGGAACTCTGATGGTATGTTTTGGCTCTCTTCTTTTGGGAGTGCCGCTGGCATTGTTATGCGCTCTTTTTACGGCGGAATTTTTACCGGAAAAACTTGCAGGAATTTTTCGCAGTTGCATTGAACTTTTGGCAGGCATTCCATCGGTGGTTTACGGCTTTTTTGGGCTTATGGTTGTTGTGCCGATGGTTAAGGATTTATTTAACACCCCTTCCGGCAACAGCATGCTTTCGGCAATTATTGTCCTTGCAATTATGATTTTGCCTACAATTATTGCAGTAGCGGAAAAAAGCCTGAAAGCAGTGCCGCAGTCACGAAGGGAAGCATCGCTTGCATTAGGCGCAAGCAAAATGCAGACCGCATTGCATGTGGTTCTTCCCCATGCAAAATCGGGGGTAATGGCAGGAATTCTTCTTGGGTTCTCCCGTGCTGTCGGCGAGACAATGGCAGTAATTCTTGTTGCGGGAAATTCAGTTCAACTAACGGCCAACCCGCTTGACGGTATACGGACGCTTACCGCAACCATAGCTCTGGAAATGGGTTATGCGGAAGGCAGGCATTCAGGAATGCTTTTTTCCATTGGCGTGGTGCTGCTTATAATAATATTCGTTATAAACGGGATTATGCTATTGGTCCGCCGCAGGGAAGAGGCCGTTTAAAATGAAACAATCTCTGGAGAAAAGTAAAATAAAATTAAGTAAAATAAAGATAAGTAAAATAAAATTAATCGATGGAATTTTTTACGGGCTTATGGTATTCGCTTCGCTGGCGGTAGCGTCTGCTGTAATAGGCATAATTGCCTACATATTGATTCAATCTGCAGGGAAAATAAAACTCTCTGCCATTTTTGGATCGGCTGAAGATATATCAGGGGAGCATAGCCTGCTTCCAATGATTGTCTCTACCGCATGGACAATAGCAGTGTCCCTGTCCATCGCACTTCCGGTGGGAATATTAACGGCAATCTATCAGCAGGAGTATGCATCCAAAACAAAAACAAGCCGTTTTATAACGCTTGCCATAGATACATTAGCAGGAATACCGTCAATCATTTACGGGCTTTTTGGGCTTTTGTTTTTTTGCCGCGTGTTAAATTTTGGGCAGTCCATTATTGCAGGCGGGCTTACATTGAGCATTATGATACTTCCGGTTATAATAAGAACTACAGAAGAAGCGCTTAAAACGGTGCCCCTTTCTTTCCGCGAAGCTTCCCTTTCTCTGGGGGCCGCAAAATACCAGACCATAGTCCATGTGGTTCTTCCATCGGCCTTGCCGGGTATTTTGACAGCCGCAATTCTTGCAGCAGGGCGTGTTGTGGGAGAATCCGCTCCGGTGCTTCTTACCGTGGGGCTTGCCCGCAACCTGCCAAAGTCGGTTTTTGAGCCGGGGCGGACATTAACCATACATTTGTACTATTTAACCAAGGAAGCCATACATGCGGATGATTTTGCCCATGCCTTTACCGCTGCGACTGTGTTAATTGTCATGGTGCTGATCATAAATACCATTGTTAAAATTATTGGCAGAAATTTTGGAAACAGGGGAATTAATGTCGACTAATGAAAAAAAATTGCAGGTTAGTAATTTGGATCTCTTCTACGGAGAAGTGCAGGCCCTGAAAAAAATATTTTTTGATATTAATAACAACGAAGCGGCTGCTTTAATAGGCCCTTCGGGCTGCGGAAAAACAACCTTTATCCGCACCATTAACCGGATGAACGATCTTATTCCCTCATGCAGAATAAACGGAGAAGTGCTTCTTGACGGCAGAGACATTTACGGAAATATGGATGTAAGCGAATTGCGGACCCGTGTCGGAATGGTGTTTCAGAAACCTAACCCGTTTAATATGAGCGTCTTTGACAATGTCGCTTACGGCAGGCGCATGCAGGGAATGAAAGACAAAAAACGCCTGGCGGAACTGGTCGAGCAGTCGTTGATCAAAGCAGCCTTGTGGGACGAGGTGAAAGACAGGCTGAAAAAACCCGCTCAGAGCCTGTCCGGAGGGCAGCAGCAACGCTTATGCATTGCCCGGAGCATTGCCATGTCGCCGGAAATTATCCTTATGGACGAACCGACCAGCGCCCTTGATCCTATAGCAACCGGAAGGATAGAAGAACTTATTGGCGAGTTAAGGCGGGATTTCAGCATCATCATTGTTACCCATTCCATGAATCAGGCTGCCCGGATAAGCGACCGGACTGCATTCTTCCTTTTGGGTGAACTTATTGAGTATACTGAAACTACAGCCATGTTTACCAAGCCGCAGGACAGGCGTACCGAAGATTACATTTCTGGCCGTTTTGGCTAAAATAAAGGTAGGAAAACTTCTAAAAACTGAAGTTTTTAGAAGTTCCCTAAAGAAGGATGCAGGCATGAAAACACGCAGATTGTTATACGAAGAACTGAACAGTATAAGGCAGGAATTAATGCTGATGGCTGCCAGGGTAACAGATGACCTGGGTAAAGCGCTTATTGTTTTCCGCTCGGGCGGCAAGGACACGGCTAACGAAGTAAAAGAAAGCGGATCCATTGTTGATGAACAGCGCCTAAAAATTGAAGACATGGCAATGGCGCTTATTGCCACTCAGCAGCCGGTTGCCGGGGATTTAAGGGAATTAATTGCCGTAATAAAAATTACTTCCAACCTTGAGCGCATTGGCGATTACGGAATTCATCTGGTTAAAGCGGCAGTGAAACTTTCGGACAGGCCGGCTTTCCGATCGGCTAACAGGATTGAAAAAATGGCGGAAACCGCACTGGAGATGCTTAAGGAAAGCTGTTCCGCTTATTTGGAACGGGATGCCGATGCCGCCAGAACCGCTGCGGCACTGGATAAAAAAATTGACAAGGAGCATAAAGCGCTTACCGAAGAGACGCTTATGCTGATGAAGGAACAGCCGCAGCTTGTTAAAAGCGCGGCCCGTCTTCTGAAACTTTCCGGACAAATGGAACGTCTGGGGGATCATATCACTAATATTTGCGAAGGAATTGTTTTTATGGCAGAAGGCAGCCATGAGGAGTTAAATGATTAAATGGGAAACGAACGCATACTGATCATTGAAGATGATCCGGAAATACAGGAAATGTTGAAATATTCATTTGCAAAAGAAGGCTGGCAGCTTATCAGCGCGCTTACCGGCGAAGAGGGGATTAAACAACTGCATTCCGGCGGGGCGGACTGTGTTATTCTTGACCTAATGCTTCCCGGCAAAGACGGGTTTCGGATCATCAAAATGATACGGGAAATGGAAAACTGCAAATCGCTGCCGGTTATTATGTGTACCGCACGAGGCGAAGACGCAGACATAGTCGCCGGCCTTGAGCTGGGAGCGGATGATTATGTGGTTAAGCCCTACAGCCCGCGGGTGCTTGCTGCAAGAATTCGCGCTGCGCTGCGTCGGGTGCAAAATGCATCCGTCAATGGAATAGCGGGAACTGCGGTTGCCGAAAAAAAAGTGTTTCAGCACGGAAAGCTAAAGCTGGACATAGAAAAACACACGGTTGTCTTGGATGACGAGCCAGTGGATCTTTTTGCAACTGAATTTGCAATTCTTGCCCAATTTATGAGCAACCCCAATGTAGTGTTTTCCCGGCAAAAAATAATCAATGCCGTTCGCGGCCCCGATTATCCTGTAACGGAACGTTCTGTTGACGTGCAAATTTTAGGGCTTAGAAAAAAATTAAAAGAAGCGGGAGAAATGATAGAAACTATCCGCAGCGTAGGATACCGTTTTACTGTTGAATGAGGATGCCGTGAAAATAAATTTGAAAAAAAGTTATATTGCTGCAATAGCCGTAGCATTGGTTATAGCGCTTTATTTTGTTACGGGCGTATTGATGATTGCCAATACTCAGTATTATGACATAAATGCTAAAAATATGGAAGAAGCTGCTTTAATTCTAAAAAACTTTACTCCCGCCGCAGTTTTTACGGATTCCGGCGCTGTAGAAGAATGGGTTAATCATTTAAACAATAACGGAATTAAAATAAATTATCGCATAACTCTTATTCGCAGAGACGGGCAGGTCATTTTTGACAACAATGCCGATGCGCTAACAATGGAAAACCATCTTAACCGCAGGGAAATTCAGGATGCTGTCCGCAAAAGGATTGGCGCAACTGTCCGGTATTCTGCAACAATGAAGCAGTACTATATCTACACCGCCGCTGCCATTTTTGCTCCCGATGGGCATTTTGCCGGGATTCTTCGTCTTTCCCAAACTGTTCACGGTTTTTATCAGCGTTTTCTTNGTTCTTCCATTGCGTTTCTTGTTATCGGCCTTGTAATAATAACCGGGGCCTGCTTTTGCCTGCATTATGTTTTCCGGCGTTTATCGCGTTCAATAGAAAAGGAATTACAAACCAATCTTGAAACAAAAACCCGGCAGTTAAAAGCCGCCACTTTAGATGCGGAAGCGGAAAGCCGCCACAGGGAAGTTATACTTAACAGCATGTTTGAAGGGGTAATAACCCTTGATAAAAACCTGAACATTATTCTTGCAAACCCCCGTATCTGTATGCTTTTTGGCCTTGAGGCAGGAAAAGATGCCCGCGGAATGTCTCTTCCTGAATTCAGCCATTCAGCGGAAATGACGGAAGCGGCAAAGCAGGTAATTTCATCCGGCGAGCCGGTTGAATTAACCGTTAAACGCTATATTTCGGGGAAAGAACAGCATTTTCAGGTTTTTGGCTCTCCTTTGGAACAGGGGGTTGTAATGGTATTGGGGGATATAAGCCGTTTGGTGAAACTTGAAAATGTCCGAAAAGATTTTGCGGCTAACGTTTCCCATGAACTGCGTACTCCCATCCAGGTAATAAAAGGATTTAGCGAAAATCTAATGGAATCTTCTTTTGATAACAAAGACGAAATACGCCATTATGCGAATATAATCAGCGGNAATGTTCAAACAATGGAAAATATTATCAATGATCTTTTAACAATAGTCAGCCTGGAAAATGACAATATTCACCGNCAGCCTGCTAGTGAATTTTTTCTTGCGGATATTATTGCAGAAGCGGTAAATATGGCGGAAAACGCCGCTAAAAAGAAAAATATTGCTATCGAAATTGACTG